>JACPFH010000279.1 GCA_016183075.1 Deltaproteobacteria bacterium
CGATCCCGGACACCGCGTTGAGGTTTGCTCTGGCGAAGCTGGGGCTCGATCCCGAAAAGGATGTGAAGTTGATTCAACTCCCACGCCCGGATACGGCGAACATCGTGGCCCAGTTGGAAAGAGGAGACGTCCAGTTCGGTCCGCTGCCACCGCCTTTCGATCGCATCGCGCAGAAGCGCGGCTTCCACTCGCTCATCGCTCTCCCGGAATTAGGCATTCCCTGGCAGAACAACGGCGAGTGGGTGCAGCGCGCGTACCTCCAGAAAAACCGCGATACGGTCCTTCGTTTTGTCAGAGCGACTGCCGATGCCCTGAAGTTCTACTACGAGCAAAAGGACAAGACGATCGCCTATCTCATGGAATTCCTCGGCAGTAACCGCGAGGACACAGAGTACGCTTATGAGGCCTTCAAGAAATGGGGCGACCGCACGCCGAAGCCGACGGTCGGCGGGATTAAAACCACCTTCGACGCGATCAAGAGAAAGACCCCCAAAGCCGCCACGGCGGATCCTGCTTCCTTCATCGATACGAGTTTAGTCGACCAACTGTCGAAGGAGGGATATTTTAAATAAGTAGGCCGGCGCTATTCAGGTCCAGCCAACGGAGGGCAGCCAGAGCGGAGATCTGTCGCTTTGGCGGCCGGGAGGCCACACGATGAAAATGCTGTTAACGGCCCGCTTTTCTTCTCTTTTCTCGTTAGTTTTTTACCTGTCTCTTCTTTCGATTCCATTCCCATCGTCAGAAGTCGCAGCTCAAAACGTCAAGATCACCGTGGGCCAAGCCGGTATCAACCCCGGCACGAGTTTATTCTTCATTGCGAAAAAGGAAAATCTTTATGCCAAGCATGGCCTCGATGCGAATATCATCGCCACGTCGTCGACTGCGAGTGCGGTGCAGGCCATGCTCGGCGGCAGCATGCACATCATCACGGGCGGAGCCGGGGCCGCTTACGTCACCGCCGTCTTGGAAGGCACCGCCCCCTTTGTTCTGGTTTCGTCCTGGGTCAACGTGTTCCCGTACAAACTGGTCGCGCGAAAGGAAATTGTCAAAACCCAGGAATTGAAAGGTAAAACGGGCCAGATAGGTAGCACTTTTGGATCGGCCCTCCATGTTGCCGTGGGCTTTGCCCTAGCCAAGGTGGGACTCGATGTCGAGAAGGATGTGAAATTGGTCCAGCAGCCACGGACCGATTGGGCGAACACGTTGGCCCAGCTCGAGAGGGGAGAGGTTCAGTTTTCCCTTCTGCCACCTCCGTACGACCGGGTGGCGGAGAAGCGCGGATTTCACACGATCCTTTCGCTGCCGGATATGGGAATCGCGTGGCAGCAAAACGGCGAATGGGTGCCGAAGTCTTATCTTCAGAGCAACCGCGCTACCGTCCTGCGCTTTCTCAGGGTGATCGGCGACGCGATGAAAGTCTACTTCGAGCAAAAAGATAAGACGCTCTCTTATCTTGATGAATTTTTGGGAAGCAATCGGGCGGATACGGAGTACGCCTACGAGGCTTTTCTGAAGTGGGTCGACCGCAACTCCAGGCCTAAAGTAGAGAGTATCCGGACGATGTTGGATTCTATAAAGAAGGTAACTCCCAAGGCAGCCACGGCGGATCCGGCTTCGTTCATCGATGCGAGTTTGGTCGACCAGTTGGCTAAGGAAGGATATTTCCGCTAGGCTCGCGACCCGACCGTTTTGGGACAGACGGCATTCAAAGGGAGGACATTTATGAAGCTTACGGCAACTCCTTTGAGAGTTTCTTTTTTGGCGCTCGTTTGCGCCTTGGCGGGTTTGAGCCCTGGTTCCCCGGCGCAAGAGCGGGTCCGGCTCTCTTACAGCTCCACGGATGCCACTAACGGCATCTGGACGGTGGGGAAGGATCTCGGATTTTACAAGAAACACGGTCTGGATGCCGACTTGGTCTACATCGGCAGCACGACTATCGGTGTGGCGGCGATCCTGGCGGGTGACATCGATGTTGGCAATGCGGCGGGAAGCGGCGTTGCCCTGGCGGCATCTCGCGGAGCCGATCTGGTGAGCACAGGCTGCTTTGTCAACACACTGGCTTACGAGCTGGTGGTGTTGGAGAGCGTGAAATCTCCTGAAGATCTCAAGGGAAAATCGATCGGAATCAGCCGATTCGGAAGTGTTTCAGATGTCGCGGCTAGAGAAATGCTTAAGGGCGTGGGGCTGAAGCCCGTGGAAGATGTCAATATTCTCCAGGTGGGTGGGGCCTCAGACCGAGCCGCCGCTTTTAGCCGGGGGGCAATCGCGGGCTTTCCTTCTCCGCCTGGAAACGTGCGCCTAACGGGCAAGCTTGTTCCGTACAGGATTCTCGTCAACATGGCGGATTTGGAGAAGCCCTATCCGCTGCCGTTTATCTGCGCCGTCACGAAGAAAAGCTATCTGGCCAAAAAGCGGGACACGGTTAAAAGGGTGATCATGGCCCTCGTTGAGGCCGGGCACTATTTCAAGACTAACAAAGAAGGCGCCCAGCGGGTCGTCGCCAAGTACCTGCGCGTCGCCAACAAGGCCTACCTCGAAGACTCCTACCGGTCCACGGCGAAGCTCATCGACAGGGTGCCGTACACGACCCGGGAGGGCATGAAAATCCAGCTCGATGATGCACTGAAAAAGAATCCCGAAAGCAGGCTGACAATAGATGACCTGATCGATGACAGTATTGTCCGCGAACTCGAAAAGGAGGGTTTCATCGACCGGGTGTACGGGACAAAGGGCTAGGAGGTCTTCCGCGCGTCGGTCTTCTTATCTCTAAAGCACGGCAACGCCGGCGATCTCGATCAGGTAGTCCGGGTTCGCCAGACCCTTCACGACGACGAGGGTGCTGGTCGGCGGCGTCCCCTTGTAATGTTGATTTCGGACCCGGTTATAACCTTCACGATACTTGATGTCGACTATGTAGGTCGTCGTCATGACGAGGTCGTCCAGGGAGCCACCGGCTTCTTTGAGGACCGCTTGAATATTCTCGAAGACTTGTTTCGCCTGCGCCTCGATATCACCCTTGCCGACGACGTTGCCGCTCTTGTCGGCCGCCGTTTGGCCGGCAATAAAAAGCAGTTTGCCGCCTTGGGCCATAATGCCCTGCGAATATCGCGGTCTGGGATCTGACAAACTCTTCGGCTGGACGACTTCCTTCATTGTGTTTCTCCTTCCTTTTTTGCTTCCATTTTATTTTCCCTTATGTCGCTCCATCAGGCCGCCGCCGATGCGTTCATGCCGACCGGTTGAACGATTTGAACGACTTGAACGGCTTGAACCGGTTCGGCGTTCAAAACGTTCCAAACGTTCAAACAGTTCAAAATGGTCATGGCCTGCGCCAGCCTACGTGTTACTACGGGCCGCAGCCGAGAGCGCGCTCCCCGAGGGAGCCTAGTCCACAGGCCGCGGCCTTCCTCCTTTGTCGTTTTATCGATAAAGCTCCTGATCCTCACCCTTGTCTTTGGACTGGTGGATTTTGGGGAAGACAGAAAAGCCTCCGGGTCTGGCTTGGAGCAGGAAGTCGATCGGAATGAAGCCCGGGAGCATGGGGATCGGGAGCTGCACGCCGGCAAACGGGCTTCGCGCGTCCGTCCCCAGGGCGAGTCGATCGGCCCACAAACCCGCAGGCAGCGAGCCGCTGAGGTCGAACCGGTGGGCGCCGATGCTGCCCTGAATCTGCGGTAGCTGGAACGCTCCGCCCGGCCGTTTCTCGTTTTCGCTTAACAGCTCGTAGTCGAGGACCTTCGGAAAGCGCGTCGGAACACCGGGCACCTCGCGCACGAGGGTGAGCGTGGTGTCCTCGCGCTCCGGCGCCGTCTTCTTCTTGCCCAACTCGCCGCCAAAGGGAGCTAAAGGCAGATCTTTGAGTTTCTCCGGATTTTCGTATCGCTTCTGTCGCAACGTCATGAGGAAACGGTCGCTATCCTCTTGGGTAAGGGTGTAGGTTTGGCTCCGAATACCCCAGGGGGTCTGAAAATGGATGAAAATCTCTCTTTCGCTCAGAAAATTAAGACCCCGATCCGCTATTTCCATGTTGCTCAAGTTGCCGTCGAAGAGCGCGGCCTTTAGCCCTAACCCCTGCGGCCCGTAAAGCTCAGGATGCTCGCGCAAAAATTGTTTGCTGAGCCTGAGACCCTGATTTTCCATCTTCGCGAGCTGCGCGAGCCTCTGGGTGGCCGTCTTGGCAGCCTCGGTGTCGGGATATCGGTCCATTACCGTTTTGAGGTAGAATGCCCGGGAATCGCGGTCCTCGCTCTTTTCCGCCGCCTGCAGGAAACCCCGGGCAGCCTTCTCTTTCAGATCGGCGAGCTTCTTCGCGCCGGCCCTTCCCGATAGCTCGTAGTAGAAAAGCGCCCGATCGTATCTGCCGGCGTCCTCGTAGGTTTGGGCCAAAATGCGGTAGACCTCGGTTGCGCTCTCCGAGTCCGGGTGGTCCCGCACGTAGGCTACAGCGTTGTCGATGATGGGTTGAGGGGAGATCGGGTTGGCGGTAAGAACTTCGAACAGATTGGTCCCGATGATGAGCATGTTCGCGGCTGCCAAAGAAGTGGCTCCGGCAGGTCCCGCAACCACCAGCGGCGCGGTGCCGTAAATAAGGTTTTTCTTGAGGAAATCCTCGCCGAGGAGCACGTATTTGACTGTCTGGAGGCGATGCTGGCTGCGCGCCTTCTCGAGAGAGGCGAGACGGTTGTACTCGGGGCTGCCGAGCAGGATTTCCGCCCGCCTTCTTTCCCTCGGATCACCGGCAGAGCGCGCGATGTGCTCCAAGATCTGTTTGGCTTGCTCATGTCGGCCTCTGATCTCGGCCGCAACGGCCAGAGCGTCTTTTGCCGACTCCCCGAGGGGGTCACCGCGTTTTTCCTCCCCCAGAAGCTTCGCCTGGGCCTCAATCCGCCCGGGCTCTCTGAGCGCTAAGGCATAGAGCAGCTCGGTGACATCCTGTGTTTGCTTCGCTTTGGCGGACTCCTGGTCGGCGACGGAAAGCGCTTGGTCCCGTGCTTGGGCTTGTTGCCGCAAGCTTTCGCGCACAGTTTCGAGAACTTTTTTTGCCTTGGGGAACTCCGGGTCGATCACGACGGCCAGTTCGTTGTGAAACTCCGCCCGGCTAAGATCGCCCTCTTTGAGGGCCGCCTCGGCTTTGTCGAGACGCTTTTGCGCCAGCGCTCTCTGTTTTTTCTTCTCCAGCACTTCGACCTGCTTGCGGGTCGCCTCGGCTTGGGGATGATCGGGGTAAAGTTTGAGATGGTTTTGCAGGTGCACCAGGGCCTTTCGCTCTTCGATAGACATCTCCGGTTGGCCGAGCGTGAAGAGTTGGCTCATGGCGGAGTCCACGGCGGCGCCGACATAGGAGCCAGACACGATGCTTACAAGGTCCACGGAGCTTAGCAGGCGATTGAACATCGCGCCGAAGCGGTTCGCCGAGCTTTTCCGCAGCAGTCCCTCGGCCGCGGTCAGCTCTTCATAGCGTTCAGCGGACCGCCCCCGGTAGAGATCCCGGACCTTGTCCGTAAGTCCGGTGACTGCGCCACGCTCCTTGCTGAGGTCGCGGTCTTTGTGCTCGAAGAAGCGGATAGGATCCTCAAGGGGGTGCCCCGTGGAGGTGAGACTGTCGATCAGGGTCGCGCGGGTTTGCTTGTCTACCGCGTCGGGAAAGAACTGCGGCGCGGAAGCCGGCTTGTCGAAGGGATCGTAGACCGGCATGGGATTCAGGATTTTATCCACCACGCCGCCGTCTTCTTGCGCTCCGACCGCGGCGACAAAGGCGCCAGGCGAAGCGAGCATCGACGCCAACGCAAGCGCTGCCGGGAAGATCCGGATCACCGGTTCAGCCTCCGCATTTTTTCCGTCAATCCGCGCATGGCCTCAATCTTGCCCTCGGCCTCGATCTTTTCCATGATACCGTCCACTTGCGCTACTTCCGTATAAAGCTTAAGGGCCGACTTTGCAAATTGACCGAAGGTCTCGATGTCGAAGGTCAAACCTTCGGGGTCGTTCTGCAGAACGTATTCCCGGACGAGCCGGGCATAAAAGTCGCCGAAGTCCAGGAGGTAGCGGTGGAGGTTTTTGCTCTCGCGGTGCTTGGTGATCAACTGGCTGTAGCCGAGGATCACGAGTTGGTTGCCGTCTTTCATCCGGTAGCGGTTTAGCTCCATGAAGGCGACCTTCGCGCGATCGATTTTCTCCTCTTCCACCCGGGCAAAGTATTCGTAGGCCGTCCGCTGATACTTGTGGATGATCGCGTTCCACGCGTCGACCTTTTCGTCCAGGCCTTTGATATAAGCGAACGGATCCTCCCCGGACAGGGGCTTTTGCAGTATATGTTGAAACGCTTCCAGCGCTTCGATGTTTCTTCCCGCTTCGGCTCCCAGGCGGGCGTCGGATTTTGCCGCCGCACGATAGTGGGCGATCGCCTGGTCGTACTCCCGCAGCCTTTCGTACGCCATGGCCTTCGTAAAGTGAACGATGTCCGCGTACTGGCCCGCGTGTTTTTTCTCGTAGTCCTGCAGGCGGATCAGGGTGGCCTTCATGACGTTGACCCCGGTGGGGTCCTTGGGAATCGGGAAGCGATACAGATCATCGCGCGCCAGCCGCTGAAAGTCTTTCACGATGTCGAGCAGGTCGCCGGCGGGAAGGTAGCGAGCTTCGGGGAGCGCCTTTGCGGCGCACCCACCCAGGGCAAGGAGAGCGATAGCCGCCAGCAAGAGGCCGACATGGCGACTGCGTAACCCAACGCTCATGGCGAGAAATCTCAGGACCTCTTGGCTCTGTTACGCATAGCTCGGCCCTATATTCAGCCGGTTTTAATCAGCGAGTAAAACAGGACCAACTCCCCTTTCTTTGCCGCCGCAAAGTCGTGAGGGGTTCCTTTGGGGATGTGACAAATCGTGCCCGGCCGCAGAAGGATCCTGCGCCGGTTCACGCGGAGCCG
>JACPFH010000280.1 GCA_016183075.1 Deltaproteobacteria bacterium
AAAACGCCCGGCCGAACGCAGACCATTAACTTCTTCAGCATCGGGGCGCACCGTTTTCTGGTCGATCTACCGGGGTACGGCTATGCCGCCGTGCCAAGCCAGGAAAGACGCCATTGGGGTTCGCTAATAAGCGCTTACATACAAACGAGGGCTTCGTTACGTGGATTGATCGTCATCATGGACGCGCGGCGCCCGTTTACCGTTCTTGACCGGCAGTTGCTGGACTGGATTGCGTCGCTCGGAAAACCGGGCCATGTGCTACTCACCAAGGCGGACAAGCTCACCCGACGTGACGCTGTAGCCGCGCTACAGAGGGCTCAGGCCGTGACCGGCCGATTCGCAAACTGCAGCGTGCAGCTCTTTTCGGGCACGACCAGGCAGGGTGTTGACGCCGCACAAGACACCATCGCGCAGTGGTTGCGCAAGAGCGACAAATAAAAAACCCCCGGTTAAAGGGGAGTAAAACCGGGGGCGAAAAAAGCCTTAATAAGGATTAAGGCGCCCGCTCAGGGAGGAGAAGCGGGAGACGACTAACGTCGTCTACTTCATACGACGGCTATAATCACAAATAGTTCCCCTTGCGGGCCAAAGAAAGAGCTCTTACTTTTCAGGCGATTAAGCGATGCAACCCTTGGGCTGTTTCCCCCGGCGGCGGATGCGGCGGATGCGCCGCGACGAGTTTTCCCGCCGGCTGATGCGTGAAAATCGGCTCACCGCCGATGACCTCATCTATCCGGTCTTCGTGATGGACGGAAAAAACCGCACGGAACGTGTGGAGTCCATGCTTGGGGTCTACCGTCACACCGTCGATAAACTGTTCCCGCGGGCTGACGAGTGCCTTAGGTTCGGTATCCCCGCGATCGCGATTTTCCCGGCGATCGACGGAACCCTGAAGACCGCCGACGGACGGGAAGCAGCCAATCCCAAAGGGCTGGTGCCCCGTACCGTGGCGGCCCTCAAGAAGCGCTTCCCAGAGCTGGGTGTAATCACCGATGTCGCACTCGATCCGTATACCACCCACGGCCACGACGGCATCATCGACGCATCCGGCTACGTGCTCAACGACGAAACGCTTGCGGTACTCGAGAAGCAGGCTGTGGTCAACGCGGCGGCAGGCGTAGACGTGGTTGCGCCATCGGACATGATGGACGGGCGGATTGGTGTAATACGTGCCGCACTGGACAAGAAACGGTTCATCCACACGCGGATCCTGGCTTATTCGGCAAAGTACGCCTCCGGATTCTACGGGCCCTTCCGCGACGCGGTCGGCTCGATGCAGAACCTGGGGCGTGGCGACAAATTCAACTACCAGATGGATCCTGCAAACAGCGACGAGGCGCTGTGGGAGGTTGGACTGGACCTTGAAGAGGGTGCGGATATGGTGATGGTGAAGCCCGGCCTGCCTTACCTGGACATCGTTCGGCGCATAAAGGACCAATTCAAGGTTCCGACGTACGCGTATCAGGTGAGCGGAGAATACGCCATGCTCAAGGCCGCCGCGCACCACGGCTGGCTCGAAGAAAAGCGCTGCGTCATGGAGGCACTGCTCGCGTTCAAGCGGGCGGGCGCCGACGGCATCCTGACCTACTTCGCACTCGATGCCGCGACGTGGCTCAAATAAATCTGACCCGCTGCGTCACGTCAGTCTTGCGAGAGCAACGCCTCAACTGCCTGCGTTTTGGCGCGTTCTATGGTTTTACCGCTGGGGCTGGTCCTGAGCGGCAGCCGCAGGTCGCGCATGGAGAAGACCGTAATCTGGATATCGATGCCGCCGTCGTTCACCGTGAAAACCGGTATCGTGCACAGGGTTTCCCCCGAGTAAATCCGGCTCTGGGCAGCCTTATACGGTATGCCGCGGTCGATCAGATAGTGTTCAACCGCCTTCACGTTGTCGGTAAAGAGCTGGAGGTCGATATCAGCGTATTTTCCGGCGCTGCCGCTCAAGACCGAACCGGTCAAGTAGGGATTGAACTGCGCCAGTTCCCGCATTGCGTTAAGCGCTTTTTCGCGTAGTCGTCTCAGGCGCGAACGGTGTTCACGGTGCTGGTAGAGCTGCTGATACATACGCAAGGCGGTGTCGATCTCCTCATTGGTCGGCAACTGCCGCGTGTCGGGAACACCGGCCTGCCGCGCCGCCTTACGTTTTGCGAGCGCGTGATCCTCAATGCCATCCTCCGCCATCAGTCGCGCCGCGAGATGTGCAATGCAGCTGCGCATGTCGTTGCGAATGCGCTCTTTCGCCATGTTCCCTGCTAGAACAACTGGTTTCTGACCTCTTCCGATGGACTGTCGCCACCGAGCCCGGCGCTCGCGACGCCATCTTCAGTCGGCATGAACTCCTGGTAGAAGAAATCCACGATCCCCGGTTGTCCGTCGGTTACGCGCAGGCCCGTATCCGGATTGACGCGCGCCGTAACGACCCCGCCCGGGGGCGCGA
>JACPFH010000292.1 GCA_016183075.1 Deltaproteobacteria bacterium
GATCGGCCGAGGCGTGCGCGGAGCGCATCCGGTCCAGTTTCGACAAGGGACTGCAAACCTTAATTATCGGAATGGCCGTCCCCGACCTGCGCCAGGTCGACTGGTTCGGTGAGAAGGTCTTGCCGCTGGTGAAATCCTAAACAGTCCTACGCTCAGCGACCTCTGAGCAATGTGGTGTGCTTGTGGAGAACTCGAATGACCGCGTACGCTACGGCACTGAACGCGAGAATGTATTTCCACATGGAATCCACGCCGAATCCATAGCCTTGAGAAACGTCTCCCGCTAATTCCAGCACAAAGAACGCAACGACAACTCCGAATGCACCGTGGTACTCACGCCGTACTATCTTTCGCCACGAAACAGGCGATCCCGGCGGATTCCACCGGCTGATTCTGGGGAGGAATGCGGGCGTTTTGCTCGCCCAGTCCAAATAGGCCTGTCCAAACCTGCGTCTAAGAAACATCTCCTCGGCGAAGATAATGCGCTCATAGTAGAGGGCGAAAAGGAGCACGTACAGTAGCGGTAGCCACCAAATCCTGAGGAAGATCACTACCCCCAACACCATTAGAAAATTGCCGAGGTACAGGGGATTCCTGACTACGGAGTACATGCCCGTGGTATTAAGTTCACGCGCAACCTGTTGGCTGGTATTGCGGCCGGATGTCCGGCCCGCGGTATAGCCAATGGTTAAAGCTCGAACCAGCAACCCCAGGAACGACACGCCCAGGCATATCACCTCCCAGAGTTCATCCAACAAATGAGATCCGAACGGGTAGTGGAACGACGACAGCCCGGAAAGGATGAGAACCGTAAAAATCAATGGCAGGTAACTGCGCCATCGGAACAACCAGTTTCCAGACGCCTCAAGCTCCTCAAGCAACGGCACGGACCGACTCCTTACAATGGAATTGTCATGAAATGGGTTTCGCGTTTACATAGAAAAGGCCCGAGCCGCCCGTGGCATAACGGCGACCCTAGCATGGGGTGGTACTCAAGGCAAGAAATTAAGAATGTCCCCTTTTCTCCCGATCACCGGAAGTGCCTCCCGAGCTCTGACGAGTAAGAGCAACCGACCTCATCTTTGTGCATTTCAAGCCACTCGGTGAAGCGGGTAAGCCCATTGGGTGCTTGCCCCGATGTGAGCATGCCCTCCATAAGACCCCGCAGTTCATCCCTCGTAAGAATGACGTCGCGAACGGCAAGCCCTATGGCTTGACCAAGGGCGACCCCAATTGCGGGCGCCACGTGGACCAGCTTTACGCTCGGCTTGATTCTCGCAGAGATCAGTTTCACGAACTCCTTGAACGTAAACGTTTCTGGGCCGACGGCGTCAAGAACGATCGATTTAGAGTCGCTGGCGCATGCAACCGCGATCGCCGCGAGATCTCCCACGTAAACAGGCTGCAATTTGTACTCTCCGGAGCCGAAGATGGGGAATACGGGGAACTTGCGAATCAGCCAGGCAATGTTGTTCACAAGGATATCCTCTTTCCCGAACACAAGCGTCGGTCTGACGATGGCGTACGACACCCCTGAGTCGATCAGCGTCTGCTGTTGAAGCGCCTTCCCGCGGTAGTAAGGCAGTCGAGATTCCAGCGAAGCATTGGTGACGCTTATATGAACAATCCTCTCTATGCGCGCTTTCTTGGCGCACTCAAAAAGGGTGCTGGTATTCTGGACGGCTTGCTCAAACGTGGCTCCGCCATGCTCAAAACGGATCCAGTAGGTGTTGTACAGCGTTGAAGCTCCGCGCAGAGTGGCGACCAATTTGTCAGGTTGGTGGAAGTTATAAGGAAATGCTTCTATCGCGCCCCCAAACGGATCGGGCTTGTCGGGGTGGGTGGTAATGGTTCTGACCGTCTCTCCCAAATCGAGCAGATGACGCGCAATGTATCTTCCGATGTAACCGAAGGCTCCCGTTACGACACGCACAGCCCCATGCTACTCCGTGTCTCATCCAGAGTCGAAGCTCAGCCACCGGTGTCAAGCGACCGGTCTAACACGTAGAGTTAGGCATTGCCCGCAGACTCTGGCTCGATCTTTCCCCGTGTCATGAGAGATGTACACGGCGGCGCTATGTCCGTAGTCAAACTATTTTCGTTCGGCACACAGGCAATTTGGCGGCCAATTGGGTTGCTGGCCCGAGGCCTAATCTATATATCGCCACCGGGTAGGTCGGCACCCACTACTGCCTGAACGCTTGTGCGGGAGAGAAATTTGCCAGTGCAGGTATGGTCGCCGTTGTTCGTGAAAAGGATTTCCGCCTTAAGGCTCTGGACGCAGCGCTCGGCACTAGGCCGGGCTAGCGAAACCACGGCAGCTGACCGTTGAAGCGCAAGTCAAATCAGGTCGTCACCACGAGAACCGTTCCCAGGACGGTGCACAACGCCCCGACGATTACCCGCGGCGTGACAACCTCCAGGTCTTTTAAGAAAATCGCCGACAACAGAAGCGACAAAACCGGATTCGTGCCGACCAGGGGCTCGACGATCACCACCTTGCCCAAACTCAGAGCATAGAATCCCGAGAGCACTGCCGCCGTATTCATCATGCCGGCGGCGAAGAACCAGCCGATGC
>JACPFH010000293.1 GCA_016183075.1 Deltaproteobacteria bacterium
AGCCCTCCGAAATAAGGTATACGAAGAGTTGCAAGACACCAACGAAACCCCATAGGGGAGGGCCTCCCGAGTGAAAGTATCTATCGCATTTGAGCGCGCAAGTCACGTCAATTCGGGTACAAGCGTTGATCCTGCGGAACTTCCGTGGCCTAAGACCGAAGGGCGGGTGATGCGTCATCCGCTTCTCCATCTCGAGAGCGATCCACGGGGCGAGATAACGCATTATGGAGGTTTGGTACTGGCGCAGCAGTTTGTCAGGCGGTTTCGAGTGGCGCAGCGACTGGACGAGGCGCTGGCGTTGTTTAAGCGGCACGCGCCCTACCACGAGTCGGACCACGTGCTGGCGCTTGCCTACACGCTGTACGCCGACGGCACGTGTTTGGAGGACCAGGCGGCACTGCAGGGAAGCGAGGCGGTGCGGCGGCTGGTGGGAGCGTGTCGGATTCCGGACCCGACGACGGCCGGGGATTTTCTGCGTCGCTTCAGGGCAGCACAAGATGTCGAGCGGCTTGCGGGGGTGACCAATGAGGTTCAGGAGGCGGTGTGGTCGAAGCTGCCGCGTCATGTTCGTCGTCGGAGGAAGAAGCATGAGCTTGCGCTGGTGGATCTCGACGGGCACATCAAGCCTCTTTATGGGGTACAGAAGGAAGGAGCAGACTTTAGCTACGACGGACGTTGGTCGTATCAGCCGCTGGTGGTTTCGCTCGGTGGCAGTGGAGAGTGCCTGGGGGTAGTGAATCAGCCGGGCAGCGCCCGCCCTTCGGACGCAGTGGCAAAGGCTCTCGAAGAGGTGTTGCCGCTGGTCAGGCGGCATTTTAGAAACGCCATCGTACGGGGGGATACGGACTTCGATCGTTCCGATGTTTTCAACGCAGCCATCGAGGCAAAGGCGTATTTTGCGATCGCGGGCCGGCTGCATCGCAACCGCGCTGCCCTTGTAGAGGCGATTGCCGAGGAGCGCTGGAAGCCCTTTGTTCCGCGAGCCGATCGCCGGCAGCCAAGCGGTCCTTCTCGTGAGGTGCACACACCGAACTACCGGCGGCAGAAGGCTATTGAGCGACGTTTTCGCATGCTGCGCACGGTCAAGCAATGGGTGACCGAGATTGCCTACCAGCCCGCGGGGCTCGGCTCTGCGTGCCGGATGATCGTGCGGCGGATTTTGATCGAAGAGACCGATAGGCAAGGGGCGCTCTTTGAACATTTCCGTTACCGACTGGTGCTGACCAATCTGCCGCGCTCTTACACGCCTCGGCAGATCATCGATCTGACTTATCAGCGCTGCGATCAGGAAAACGTCATCGAGCAGTTTGGTCAAGGGATTGCCGGGTGGCGCATGCCGGTGGCGGAGTTTATGGGCAACTCGGCGTGGCTGCAGATCGCCCGGCTAGCCTGGAATCTCGGCAAGTGGATTGCAGAGATCGCTTTGCCCAGCGAGGTGGTGCGCTGGGAGTGGAAGCGCTTTCGCCGCCACTTTGTCTATATCGCTGCCAAGGTCTTGAAGACCGGGCGCCGTTTGGTGGTGCGGCTTGCCGGATCGCATCGGTTTTTGCCGGAGATTCTCACCGCTCATGTTCGGCTGCAGACCTGACGGGATTGGGGTCGCAGAAAAATCTTGCTTCTGGAAGGATCAAAAGGAGAAGTGCGTCCAAAATCAATCCCAATCTCAGCACTTCATCCTCTGATGCTCAACCTGAAGCCTTTTTGTTATGGAAATACGTGTCAATGAGTGCTTACGACCGGTCAAGAGCTCGCAAGTGAACCTCGAGCGCGCAGTCGCGTTCCCTTGGCGCTTATTTCAGGACTAGAACAGGAGCAGTGCAAATGCGTGAACTCCGTTACCGCGAGGCGATCGACGAAGCCACCAGGCAGGCCATGGCGAAAGATGATCGGATCTTCGTCATGGGCGTAGGTGTTGATGATCCCAAAGGGATCTTCGGGACCACCAGGGGAGCCTTTCAGCAGTTCGGCAGTCATCGGGTCTTCGACACGCCTCTTTCAGAGGCTGCGCTCACCGGCATTGCGATCGGCGCAGCGCTCGGCGGGTTTCATCCCCTGTTGGTCCATGCCCGAAATGACTTCATGCTGCTGACCATGGATCAGCTCGTGAACAACGGCGCCAAGTGGCGTTACATGAGCGGCGGTAAGCTGCGTGTCCCATTGACCATTCGTGCCATCATCGGCCGGGGTTGGGGCCAAGCCGCCCAGCACTCCCAGAGTCTCCAGGCGATGTTCGCCCACGTCCCAGGGTTACAGGTGGTGATGCCTGCTACCCCGGCGGATGCCAAGGGACTCCTCATGGCTGCTCTGAGTGCTGAGGCCCCGGTGATCTGCCTCGAACACCGGTGGCTGTATGAAAAGACAGGGCCCGTGCTGGAGGAGCCGTACAGCATCCCATTGGGCCGGGGTATTATAGTCAGGCAAGGGTCTGACGTTACCGTGGCGGCCGTGTCTTATATGGTCTGGGAGAGCATCCAGGCCGCCGAGGTAGTTGCGGGTGAGGGGATTCAGGCGGAGGTTGTGGATCTTCGGAGCGTGCGGCCGCTGGATTCGGCCCTTGTCGGTCGTTCGGTGGCGAAGACGGGTCGCCTGGTTATCGCAGACACTGCCTGGCGGAGCTTCGGCCTGAGCGCGGAGCTCGCGGCTTGCATCGGAGAAGTATGTTTTAGCGACCTGAAAGCTCCCATCCGACGCGTCGCGCTTCCGGACGTGCCAACCCCTTGTAGCTCAGCGCTGGAGCGCATCTATTACCCGGGGCCGAATGAGATCGTGGCTGG
>JACPFH010000294.1 GCA_016183075.1 Deltaproteobacteria bacterium
CATGAGGCCGAAGAGCACCATCCCCAGTCCAAGGAGCACCACGCCCATGGTCATGACGACGCGCGGGCCAAAACGGTCCACAAGGTAGCCATCCACCGGCCCCAGGAGCGCCGTTTCCGCCTGCGTGATGGAGCGCGGACCGGCGAGCGCAGTTCGGCTCCACCCAAACTCTTGCCCCAAGGGGACCAGATACGTGGAGAAGGCCTGGAAAGAGATGCCGGTGAGGAACTGGGCGAAGAACCCGACGCCAACAATCACCCAGCCATAATAGGGCTTGCGCCGCTGACCCTGCGCCGCCATGGTGTTCCCTCCCGCCAGGCGTTGAGCGATGGTGCGAGTTCAGCGCCGAGGGAGTGACCCGCGCCGGCCTGTTTTTGGACGTTAAGGAGCACAGCAGAAAGGACGGACTGGCCCTTTTCCCAATTTGCACTGGAGAGTATCTGATAAGGGCGTCTTAGGTCAACCTCACGACCGTTGCGGGGAGGATCAGGCGTCCCGGAAAAGATCGGCAATGGTTTTCATGGGAAGAAAGAGCCGGGCCGGATGGTCGGGGAAGAGAATAAAACCAAAGTGCTGGTAAAAGCGCCGGGCCTGGTCGTCGATGGCATCGACCACGACGGCGGCGGCGGCGATCTGCGATGACTGAAAGAAAGCGCGGCGCAGTGCGTCCATGAGAAGGAACTCACCAATCCCCTGCTCGCTGTGGCGGCGATCGACCGCGAGACGGCCGAGAAGCGTGACCGGGACAATGGGATAGGACGGGAGCTTTCTGGCTACGTCCTCGGGCAGGGCTTCAAGATCGATTCCAAACGAGGAGAGCGTGTAGTAGCCGAGGATGGTTTTCGGGTCGTCCCTGGCGACCAGAACGAACGGCGCGGCGACGCGGCGGCGGGCATCCTGGCCCGCCTGCTCTTTCAGATAGCGATCAAGGGTGTCGTTGCCACAGGAGAAAGCCGCGCGGTTGTGGTGTTTCCCGAGCGGGTCAACAAGCCATGCCGACGGTTCGCTCTCGGAGGGCATTTAGGCGCCAGCGCGTCGCTTGTAACGGCGCGCGGCCTTGCGCAGCCGAGCGGCGGCCGCTGGGGCATTGAGGAGCGCGGCGACAAAGGCCTTGCGGTCACGGTCGGTCAAAATCATGGCCTCATGCTCGCGCACGGTGCGCGTGGCGGTTTCGTGGGCGGAAGCGATAACGAAATCCGTGAGGGACCGCCCGGTCAGTGCAGCGGCTCTCAAAAAGAGCGCTTTCTGCTCGGCGGAGATGCGGGCCTCAAATCGAGCCGTCTTGGCAGTCTGGGCGTCGGGTGTTTCGTGTATACTTGCCATAAGTCTTTCTCCCAATAATCAAACGGTACGGAAATTTGCCGTACATGTCAAGCGCTATCCAGGCTTCGGTCCCTGGGCAAATTTTTGGGTGATCGATACCTCAAAAGACTCCCCCTTTTAAATTTTACCCAACATCTCAAACGTCCTCTTGTCCCTGTCTAAAGAGCTATGAGCGGGTGACCCGTTCGGATTCGCTTGCTGCACACTTTCTTGTTTTTGGAATTACGAAAACGTGAAAGTATAAGCAGCGGCTTCTAAGCCGGTGTGCCGGACATAAAGATCGGCAGGATCGAAAGGCTGGTGTTGCGGCGTATAAGGGACAAGCGATCAAGCGCCTTCACGAAAAAACCGCGCCGACCCCGTGGCATCCCTTAGCCGGAAAATCCTAATAAACTCTGCCATTGACCGAGCGGCGTCGCGGGTAAATCTTCCCCGGCAATGGTCCTTCCAATTCGCGGCTCCCGTTGCACGCCCTATGATTCCATTGAAGGAGAATACAATCCAATCTGGGGCCAACGTCCCACCTCAACCTCGCCGGTGGAGCGTAGCGGAAACGGCGTAGTGTTGCAGGCGGTGGTTGGCACGGTCCACCCAGAGTTGGCTGCTCAGGGTGTCCCTTCCTGCACTTCCGGTTCCGTTACATCGGCCAACGTCAAGCGAAGCTCATCGAGTCGCAACGCGCGTTCTGTAAGAGCCTCCTGACGCGCGAGCCACTTTTGTAGCTTCTGCGGATCGCCTTCGATATATCGAGGGTTTCCCTATACTGAGCCGCCGCAGCAGTATCTGTCCAGTGGACAATCGTGAGCGGGTCGGTCTGGGTAAGGCGGTCGAGTTCCTCACGGATTTCTTTCAGGGTGACGCGAAAGAACTCCTTACGTGAATTTATCTTGTTGATCTGTGTGGCGAGAAAGCGCCTTTGGAGTTTGTGTTCCAAGGCTGGCGCGTTGTCGCTCTGGATCCACGCATGAACGTCGAAATCGAAGGGAACACTGGCGTCCCCCAGTTCGTCAATGCGTTCTTGTTTGTTAGGTCGTCGCGTCTGGCCGATCTTGTAGATACCATCGCCGAATGCGCCGACGTTCGAGACGATATAAACGGTGCCTTTCTTCGTCTGCTGGGCGATCGTGAGTTTCTTCTCAGTGGCATCGACCA
>JACPFH010000286.1 GCA_016183075.1 Deltaproteobacteria bacterium
CGTTGCGGGCCGGTGGGCGAGGTCTGAAGGCTTAACGGCGCGCCGGAGTTTCTCAAGATCGTATTGGACCAGAAGGGGCGAGCCGCATGAGCAAAGGTTTAGTATTTGGCCCAGACGGTAGCGCTTTCCGCAGCGCCCGCACACGATCTCTTTCGCGAGTGTCACGCGAGATGCCTTTTTAGTTTTTGACCATTGACGATTAACCATTGACTATTTCGCAGACGGGCACAAATCGTTGAGGACGCAAATCTGGCATTTCGGTTTTCTCGCGTGGCAGACCCTGCGGCCGTGGAGGATCAGGCGATGGGAGAAGGGGGTCCACTGCTCTGGAAGCAAAAGCGTCATCAAGTCGCGCTCGATTTTGCTTGGGTCCTTATGACGCGTAAGACCAAGCCGTTGTGACAAGCGCTTGGCGTGCGTGTCGACGACGACGCCTGGGACGCCGAAGGCATAGCCCAGAATCACGTTTGCGGTTTTTCTCCCGACGCCTGCCAAGCGAGTGAGCTCCGCCATCGTTGCCGGCACCTCTCCATGATGCTCTTTGACTAGTTGCATAGCGCACCGCTTGAGAGAGCGGGCTTTAGCGCGAAAAAGACCGAGGCGGCGGATGATTTTTTCGATTTCTTTGGGCGAGGCTGCTGCGAGAGCTTCGGGCGTTGCAAAGCGACGGAAAAGCTCGGGCGTCACCCGATTCACCATTTCGTCCGTGCACTGGGCCGAGAGAATCGTCGCAACGAGCAGCTCAAACGGGTTTCGGTGGTAGAGGGGGACTTTGACCTCAGGATATGCATCGGCCAGACGTTCCGAAATCGCGAGCGCTCGTTTTTTCTTTTGCTCCCTTCCTGCCTTTTTCATCCCGCCTCCAAGCCTCCGCAAACGCGCGTGTTACGTTATCCTCCTGTGCCATAAAATCCAACTCCTCCGTTGTTTTCGTTGACAAGCGTTGTTTCTATGGGTTATGAGGCGGGAGGTTGTCAAAACGTCGTTTACTCTTGGAAAGGGGAGTGCCGTGAATCGACGATTTTGGTCTGTCGCTCTAACGTTGGGGCTGGGATTTCTGCTGACCCTTCGCGTTGAGCCCGGGGTTGCGCAGGAGGAATTTTACAAGGGCAAGACGATCCGCATCGTCGTCGGCTCGGCGCCCGGAGGAGGGTTCGATACCTATGCTCGAGCCATCGCGCGCCAGATGGGGAAGCACATTCCCGGCAACCCCACTGTGATTGTCGAGAACATGACCGGCGCCGGCAGCCTGAGGTCGGCGAACTATCTTTATCGGATAGCCAAGCCGGACGGCCTTACCATCGGCCATTTTCTTGGCGGCCTGCTTCTGGGCCAGGCACTGGGCCGAGAGGGCATTGAGTGTGATGCCCGCAAGTTCGAATACCTGGGGGTGCCGGTCAGGGAAAGCAGCATCTGCGCTTTAGGCAAGAAAGTCGGATTCTCAACCGTTGGGGAGTGGCTTGCAGCCAAGACGCCGGTCAAGTTGGGCGGGATTGCTCCCGGCAACGCTACGGATGATGTGGCGAAGATCCTCCAGGCAGGCATTGGACTGCCTATTCATTTGGTGTCCGGCTACAAAGGGACGTCTGAAGTGAGACTGGCATTGGAGGGTGGAGAGGTTTTTGGCGTGTGCATGGGATGGGACTCCATCAAGGCGACCTGGCGCAAAAATCTCGAATCGGGCGACGTAGCCATCGTAGTGCAGGCGACTGCCCGACCCCATCCTGAACTCCCGAAAATTCCTTTGGCGGTTAGCTTCGCGAAGACCCAGGAGGGGCGCCGGCTCATCGAAGTCGGCATCCACGATCTGAGCGCTATCTTTCGCCCGTATGTTCTGCCTCCAGGGACTCCCAGGGAGAGGTTAGAAACTCTTCGGCGCGCTTTCGCGGAGACGTTGAAAGATCCGGAGTTTTTGGCTGCGGCGCAGAAGTCTCGCCTGAGCATCGATCCGGTGGGCGGCGAGGAGGCGAAGAAAATAGTCGCCGGGCTATTTGACCTTCCGCCCGCGCTCGTCGCCAAG
>JACPFH010000287.1 GCA_016183075.1 Deltaproteobacteria bacterium
AGATGCGCTCCGCCATGTCCAGTGACGCCTCGCTGTCCACGTAGACGTGACAGACACCTTTATAATGCTTGATGACCGGAACCCGCGAGTTGGCGGCCACCATCCGGATGAGCTCTTCTCCCCCCCGCGGGATAACGAGGTCGATGTAGTCCTCCAACTGGAGCAGCTCCTGCACCAGCCCCCGATCTTTGGACTCGACAACCTGGACAGCCTCGTGCGGCACCCGGGTTTCGCCGCAGGCCCGCTGGAAAATCGACCCGATCGCCCGGTTGGAAAAATGCGCCTCGCTGCCGCCTCGAAGGATCACGGCATTGCCCGACTTGAGGCAAAGCGCAGCGGCATCGGCCGTCACATTTGGCCGGGCCTCGTAAATGATCGCGATTACGCCCAGCGGGATGCGCATCTTTCCCACCTGCAGGCCGTTGGGGCGCCGCCACATTCTCACGATCTCGCGCACCGGGTCTGGAAGGGCGACAATCTCGCGCAGCCCCTTGGCCATGGCCTGGATGCGGCTCGGGCTCAAAGCAATTCTGTCGATCAAGGCGCTGGAGAGTCCCGCTTTTCTGGCCAGCTCCAGATCTTTCTCGTTCTCACTGAGCAGCGCTTCCGCTTCCGTCTCCAACCGCTCGGCCATCCCGAGCAACGCGCGGTTTTTTTCCTCCGAAGAGAGCCTGGCCAGGCGCCGGGCCGCCTCTCTGGCCTTTTTTGCTAACTCGACCGCTTGATCTCTAAGCGACATCTCTTTTGCCTATCTCCTGTTCAAAGTTCAAGGTCCCGGGTTCAAGGCTCACGTTGAACTTTGAACGTTGAACCTTGAACGTTATTGCCTTCTGCCTATTGCCTGTTGCCTTTCTCCAGCAGCACCAGATCGTCCCTGTGGATGATCTCATCATAGGCCTTGTAGCCCAAAATCTGCTCGATCTTGCTTGTATGCAATCCCTTGATCAGATTCAACTCTTGCGCGCTGTAATTTACCAGCCCGCGGGCGAACTCCCGTCCGTGGAGATTCAGACACCGGACGCATTCGCCGACGCCGAAGGAGCCACGCACCTCCTTCAACCCGGAAGGCAGAAGGCTCTTGCCCTTAAGGACCAGGGCGTCGTACGCGCCCTGGTCGACAACGATTTCACCGGCCGGTTTTAAGTTATACGCAATCCAGTGTTTGCGCCGGGCCAGCCGGTTCTCGTCGGGGATCACCATGGTCCCCGTCGCTTCGCGCACGTCGAAAACCCGAGCCAGGATCCCCTCGAGCAGCCCGTTGGCAACAATCGTCGGTATCCCCGCCGCCGCCGCTTTTTCCGCCGCGCTCACCTTGGAGGCGATGCCGCCCGTCCCGAAAGGACTCCGGCTCTCTCCCTTGAGCCTTTGCCTGGCGGCCTTGATGTCCGTAATCACGGGGATCAAGCGCGCGCTTTCGTGGACACGGGGGTCGCTGTCATAGATGCCCTCCACATCGCTCAACATAACGAGAGCATCGGCTTCCAGCAGCGTGGCGACGAGTGCGGAGAGCTGGTCATTGTCGCCGAACTTCATCTCTTCGACCGCCACGGTATCGTTTTCGTTCACAATCGGGATGATCGTGGATTCCAGCAGGCTCATGAGCGTGTGCTTGGCATTGAGATAACGCCGTCGATTGGCAAGATCTTCGTGAGTGAGAAGAACCTGCGCCACGCTCTTTTGAAAGCGGGAAAAATATCTTTCATAAAGAGCCATGAGCTTGATTTGCCCCACCGCCGCCAGGGCCTGCTTTTGCGGTATCGTTCTTGGTCTCTCTTTTAGCCCGAGCCGCGTCATTCCCGCAGCCACGGCCCCCGAACTCACGACCACGATCTCCTTGCGCTCGTCGTGGAGCGCCGCGAGGTCGCGCACGAGCCCTTTGATCCTCGCCTCCTCGATGCCGTCCTGAGAGGAGAGGATCTGGCTTCCGACCTTGACAACCACGCGCCGGGCGCGGCTCAAGAAACGCTTCTTAAACTCCAACTGCGACACGCTCTTCGCCCTTCTTTGCCTTCGCTCGTTCCCACTCCAACGCCAGCAACCGTCGGAACTCCTGTAAACCTTCGCCGGTCGCCGCTGAAATGGCGCAGAAAGGAACCGACAGCCGAGCAAAGCTCTCCCTGAGCAGCGGCACATGGGCTCGAGCCTCGGCCAGATCAATTTTGTTGGCTACGGCGATTTGAGGCTTTTCCATCAAGGCCGGATCATAAAGCTCGATCTCACGATTGACCGCCACCCAATCCGCGAGCGGATTTTCCGGCGCAATCTTGGAGGCATCGAGCATATGAATCAAGAGACTTGTCCGGCTCACGTGGCGGAGAAATTTATCTCCCAGCCCTTCTCCCCGATGAGCTCCCTCGATCAGGCCGGGAATATCCGCAACCACGCAGCTTTTTTCCTCGCCGTAACCCGCGACCCCGAGATTGGGCACCAAAGTCGTAAAAGCATAGTCGGCAATTTTCGGCCGCGCCGCCGAAATGGCGGCAATCAGCGTCGACTTTCCCACATTCGGAAGGCCGATAATGCCCACATCCGCCAAGAGCCTGAGCTCCACCTCCAGATCCCGCTCCTGGCCCGGCAGGCCGGGCTGGGCGCGCCGGGGACTGCGGTTCGTAGAGGTTGCAAAGCGAGCATTCCCCCTGCCTCCCTGACCGCCTTTGGCCACCACGGCTCGCTGCCCAGCACTCTTTAGATCCGCCAAAATTTCACCCGTACCGGCCTCCCGAACCAACGTCCCAACGGGGACCACGATGACTCTATCCTCGCCGCGCTTCCCGTGCTGGTCTTTTCCCCGACCATGCTCCCCCCTTCCGGCCCGGTACTGTTTCTGGTAGCGCAGGTCAAGCAGCGTGATAACCTGCGCGTCCGCAATCACGACCACATCACCGCCATCGCCGCCGTCGCCCCCGTTCGGGCCGCCGCGCGGCACGAATTTCTCCCGGCGAAAGCTCACGCAGCCACGCCCGCCGTCACCCGCTTTCACCTTGATTCTTACTTCATCGATGAACTTCACAGCCAGCTAATTAATATCCGCCTTCCGCGGGCAAAAAAAAAGCCCCTGGCGGGGCTTTTTTCGACGGAGGAGAGTCTCAGACCGGTAACACGCTTACTCGTTGCCTGTCCCGGTCGAGCCGCTCAAAACGAACCACCCCGTCGACCTTTGCAAAAAGGGTGAAGTCGCGACCCATGCCGACGTTTTTTCCCGGATGGAGCCGGGTGCCAAGCTGGCGGACGAGGATATTCCCGGCGCGTACAATCTGGCCGCCAAACATCTTGACCCCTCGCCTCTGCCCCTTACTGTCCCTGCCGTTCCGCGAACTTCCCCCGGCTTTTTTATGCGCCATAGCCTATGCCTCCGCTATCCCTGAATCTCCACAATTTTTAGCGTGGTCAGCTCCTGGCGATGACCGCGCTGGCGGCTGTAGCTCTTACGCCGCTTCTTTTTGAAGACGATGACTTTCTTCGCCTTGCCTTGCGCCACAATCTCCGCCGTGACTCTGGCCTGGTCTAATGTGGGTGTCCCGATCTTGGCATCGCCGTTGCCGCCGACGAAGAGAACCTCGCCCAAGCTGACCTTGTCCCCGACCTGCCCGGCGAGCTTCTCCACGCTGACGATGTCGCCTTGGGCAACTCGATATTGCTTACCGCCGGTTCTGATCACCGCGTACATTGCCCATTTTTAAACCAGATTCGTCTCCCAAAGTCAACCAACGCCAAAGCCAAAACGCCCCGTTCTTGTTTTAGGCGCGGTGTCCATAAAGTCCTGCCGCGCCAACCTGCGGATTCTCCCGGGCAAGGGCGCGCATCACGCAGGCGGTGGCGCCAGGCTTGACAGTTCATGTCGCATGCTGCCTAAAATCAGTTGATGCCCGGCGGCCAGCCCCTTCATCGGCTTTTGTACCAGCATTTCGGCTTTCGTCAATTTCTCGAAGGCCAGGAGACCGTGATCCAGGCGATCCTTAACGGCCAGGACACACTCGTCATCATGCCCACGGGCGGCGGAAAGTCGCTCTGCTATCAACTCCCCGCCCTGGCGCTTCAAGGCATCACGGTCGTCGTATCCCCGCTCATCGCGCTGATGAAAGATCAGGTGGACAGCCTCACGGAGAAGAACATCCCCGCCACCTTCATCAATTCCTCGATCACGCAGTCGGAGATAGAGGGCCGCGTCCGCCGCATGATGAGCGGAGCATTTCGGCTCGTCTATATCGCGCCGGAACGTTTCAAGAGCGAGCGCTTCGTCCGCGCTCTCGCTCCGTTGTCCATCGCCTTGTTCGCTGTAGATGAAGCGCATTGCATCTCGCAATGGGGACACGAC
>JACPFH010000297.1:0-5512 GCA_016183075.1 Deltaproteobacteria bacterium
AATGTTCTGGAGCGGGCGAGCGCGCGCGACACGGTGTCGCGCACGGCAGCGGGTTCGTTCTGCAAGCAATTGCTGGCTCCTTTTGGGATCAAGATCATGGGGTACATCCGCTCCATCGGCAACGTGGAAGCGCAAATGGCGGGTCTTTCCTATGAAGAGATCTACGCGCGCGCGGAGGAATCACCGGTTCGGGTGGCGGATAAGGAAGCCGAGGAAAAGATCATTGCCGGGATTGATGAGTGCAAGAGGCGGGGCGACTCGCTCGGGGGGATCTTCGAGGTGGTGGCCGTGGGCATACCTCCCGGACTCGGCAGCCATTCCCAATGGGACCGCAAGCTCGATGGCCGCTTGGCTCAGGGCCTGATGAGCATTCAGGCCATTAAGGGCGTGGAGATCGGCCTGGGGCTTGAGATGGCCCGGCGGCGCGGCTCTCAGGTGCACGACGAGATCTTCTTTGATCCGCGCAAAATGGTTTCCGAGGGTACGCCGAGAGTGGTTCCGACCGGATTTTACCGGGGCAGCAATAACTCCGGCGGGACCGAGGGCGGCATGTCCAATGGCGCCCCGCTGGTCGTGCGCGCGGCCATGAAGCCCATTTCCACGTTGATGAGCCCGCTTCATTCCGTGGACCTTAGGTCGAAGGAGCCGGCGGATGCCTCGGTGGAACGATCCGATGTTTGCTCCGCTCCCGCCGCGGCCGTCATCGGGGAGGCGGTGGTTGCCTTTGCGCTGGCGGCTGCGTTCCTGGAAAAGTTCGGCGGCGACTCCCTCCATGAAATCACGCGCAACTACGAAGGCTACCTGGAGCAGATCAAGAGTTACTGAACCTCTGCCGCTCCGCGCGCGGAAGAACATCGCCCTTACCGGCTTCATGGCCGTAGGGAAGAGCGTTGTCGGGCAGCGGTTGGCGCGCAGGCTCAAGCGGCGGTTTGTCGATCTCGATCGATTGATCGAGCGGGCCGAAGGCATGAAGGTGCAGGAGATCTTTGATCGCAAGGGCGAGGCTTACTTTCGCGCCGTGGAAAAGCGCAAGCTGCGGGATGTCCTTGGCCATGACGGGCAGGTCATCGCCACAGGGGGAGGAGCCGTGATGGACGAGGAAAATCTACGGCTGTTGAAACAGAAAAGCTTCCTCATCTGTCTTAGCGCAGCGGCGCAGATCGGGCGGCGGAAAGGGACGTCCGCTACTTGGCGGCGAGGGTAAGGAGCGTCGGATCGTGGAGCTTTTGTCGCAGCGGGAAGGGCGCTACGCCCAAGCGCATACTCAGATCGATACCACGGAGCTTACCGTTGATCAGGTGGTGAACAAAATCCTAAAGGCAATGGGCGACCTGACAGCACCCTCACCCTCTCCCTCTGGGAGAGGGCGAGGGTGAGGGAATATGGATGCCATGCGCACGCTCACCGTCAATCTCGGCGCCCGTTCGTATCCGATTCACCTCGGCGAGGGGCTGCTGCCCCGCGCCGGCGATCTGATCAGACAGGCCGGGTGCGGCGAGAAAGTCGGTATCGTTACCAATCCCAGCGTGGCGGCCTTGTACCTTGGCGCGGTTGAAGGGTCGCTCAGGCGATCGGGTTTTCACGTTGTCACAATTGTTGTTCCCGAGGGGGAAGAGCACAAGAACCTGGGCTCTCTAGCCATGATCTATGACCGGCTGATCGCGGAGCGATTCGACCGGGGGTCCTGGGTCGTGGCCTTGGGCGGGGGCGTGATCGGCGATGTGGCCGGATTCGCGGCCGCCACGTTTTTGCGCGGTATCCCCTATATTCAGGTTCCTACCACCCTTCTTGCGCAGGTCGACTCGAGCGTGGGCGGCAAGACCGGGATCAACCACCTGGAGGGGAAGAATCTCATCGGCGCTTTCTACCAGCCGCGACTTGTCATTATCGACGTTGATGCGCTCTGCACGCTGCCGAAAAGGGAGCTCGTTGCCGGATTGGCCGAGGTGATCAAATACGGCGTGATTGCGGACCCGAGGCTTTTCGGTCTCCTGGAGGAAAAGCTTGACCGCGTGCTCGCTCTGGACCGGAAGCTTTTGCTGGAGATCGTCGCTGCCTCGTGCGCGATCAAGGCCGGGGTCGTGGAGCAAGACGAGCGCGAGGACGATTACCGATCGGTCCTGAATTTTGGCCACAGCGTGGGTCATGCCCTGGAAGCGCTGACCGGCTATGCTGAGCTTCTCCATGGGGAAGCGGTGGCCATCGGCATGGTCCAGGCGGCCACTATTTCTGCGCGCCAGGGGCTTTGTGACGAGAAAAGTCTCAGGCGGATCTGCGCGGTCATCGAGAAGAGCGGCCTGCCGACCGAGATTCCCGTGAACGTCGATCTGAAAGAGCTGGTGAGGGGGATGGAAGTGGACAAAAAGTCGGTCGGCGGCAAGATAAAGTTTGTGCTTTGTCGAGGCATCGGCGTGACCGAGTTTCGGTGGTTTTCCCTGGAGGAGATCGCCGCGCAACTGGCAGCCTAGGCGGAGCGGAGTGTCGGACGTGACGAGCCGAGATTCGACTCCTGGCGCGCTGCTCGACCGGGCTGAGGAGCTGCGGCGCGCGGGGAAAACTCGCGAAGGTATGGAGCTGGTGGAGCGGTCGCTCGGGCGATGGCCCGAGCACCCGCGGGGGCTTTTTCTGCGGAGCAGGCTCCTTTTCGAGCAGGGAAGTTTCGTTGAAGCTCTGGAGGCGCTTCGGCCTTTAAGCTCGCTTGCGGTCTGGGCGCAGGAAGCGGGGGCGCTTCGAAAGGCTCTCGAACGTCTCATCGAATTGCGCGAGACCGGCATCGACCCCGCCTTTGCCACCGAAAGCATGGCACAGCTTCTCACCGAGCAGGGGCACCTCTTGGAGGCGTTGGATATCTACCGCCGACTGTTGTTTGGGTCACCGGGTGAGGAGAGAATTTGGCAAGAAATGCGCCGTATCCGAGAGCGCCTCGATCGTGAGGGCTCCCGTGATCAATCGGGGGAAAGCCTCGAGCGGGAGCTTGCGGTATGGGATCGCTGGATGCAAAGACATAAGTGAGGCTCGTGATGGCGAAGAAAAAAAGAATTCTGGTTTTGCACGGACCGAACCTGAACCTTTTGGGCCGCAGACAGCCGGAGATTTACGGCCGGCTCACGCTGGATCAGATCGATCGCCGGATTCGAGCGCTGGCGCGTCAACTCGGCGTTGAGGTCGAGACCCGCCAATCGAATAACGAAGGGGAACTGGTTACGTGGATTCACGAGGCATCGGGCCGCTTCGGCGCTATTGTCATCAACGCAGGCGCCTACACACATTCGAGCGTGGCCCTCAGAGATGCGTTGGTGGCGGTGGGGCTGCCTGCGGTCGAGATTCACATTTCCAATATCCACAAGCGCGAGGACTTCCGCAGGCGCTCTATGATAGCGGATGCGGTGGTGGGCCAGATTGCCGGTTTCGGCGTGAACAGTTACCTCTTAGGGCTGCGCGCCGCCGTAGAGTGTCTGTAAAATGAAAGGTGATGTAGGGCAGTCGATCACCGCTGCAATGAAAAAGGCGTTACGAACGCGGTAATGTTACGCGCGTTGTGAATTTACATAGTTTTCGCCTTGATGATCGTATTCGGTAATTTACCCGATTGTCGTCCTCCCCTCGGCATCGCATACTAAATTTGCGAATAGTGTGAACACGGGAAAGAGGCATGCATGCAAATATATCTGGCTCTTCAGCCCCTGGTTGCGTTGATCGCGGGCATCCTGATTCTCCTTATGCCAAGACTGCTGAATTATATTGTCGCCATCTACTTGATTGTAAACGGCATTTTGGGTCTTATGCCCCGCTGAATGTGCGCTCAAAGAGCCGCCGGTTGCGCATCATCCGGCAAGGGTAAAAACAGGAGGTAAAGGATGCTTTACTATGCGTTGGTATTCCTGATCGTCGGTTTGGTTGCGGGCGCTCTCGGGCTGGCAGGGGTCGCTGCGGTCGCCTCGCAGATCGCGTGGGTGCTCTTCCTGATTGGGATTATTCTCCTGGTGATCCATGTGGCGAGAGGCCACACGCCGCCGGTCCTGTAAGGGGGCCCGCATTTAGAATTTATTTTCTGTAGGGCGAGGTAGGGCAAAGTGAAGCCCGCAGTGGTTATCGGGATACTACTCATCGTGCTCGGGATCGTGGCTCTTAGTTATCAGGGCATTACCTACACGACGCGCGAGAAGATCGTCGACATCGGCCCTATCGAGGCCACCGCGGAAAAGGAAAAGACGATTCCGTTGCCGCCGATCCTCGGCGGATTGGCATTCGTAAGCGGCGTCATTTTGGTCCTGGTCGGAGGGAGAGGAGACCGTAGGTAATCGTTCATTCGTTATTCGGCCTGCAATCTGAAGGGTTTCAGCGACCGGCGAATACAGGAGGGAGAGCATGAACTGGGATCAAGTTTCCGGCCGGTGGAGGCAGTTGAGAGGCAAAGTCAAAGTGAAATGGGGAAAGCTCACGCACGACAAGCTTGATGTCGTCGCTGGCCGGAAGGATCAGCTTATCGGTGAGGTCCAGGAGAGATACGGCGCCACGAGGGACCAGGCGGAGAAGCAGGTCAAGAAGTGGCTCCGGGGTTTAGGCAGGGGCGGCTGAACGGATCGTAAAGGAGCTAAAAAATGCCGCGAGGGCAAAAAACCAAATATACGGATAGGCAGAGACGGCTCGCCGATGAGATAGAGGCCGGCTACAAGAGACGCGGACTCGGCCAGAGAGAGGCCGAGAGGAGAGCTTGGGCGACAGTTAACAAGATATTTGGCGGTGGGGAGAAGCCTGGGGGCGCGGGGTATGGAAGGCCGCTGAGCGAGGCTCCGTCGAGAAAAGGCGGCCGAATAGGAGGCGCCGCCTCGGCCCGGCGTCCTGCCGCGCGGCGATCGGCCGCCGCCAAGAAGGCGGCCCGGACGCGTGCGCGAAAAAGGAAGAAACGCTAGCGGTTCAAAACGTTGAAGCCATTCAAGCCGCTAGTCATGGGCACGATTGGGATTTAGTCGAGGAAGAGAGACCCGGTCTCGAAGCCTTTCTGCTTCATCTCTTGAATGAGCCGATCCCTCTCCTGCTCTAGTTGATAGATCCCGTTTCTTAGATCGCTTAGTTGTTTTTGCCTTTCCGTGTAACCGGGGGGAGCCGGACCCGCCTGCGGTCGCGCCTGAATAGGGCCGGTCTGCACCGTGGTGGGAGGGGCTCCGGTGGCAGGCTTAGGTAAATCTAGGCCGGGCTCGTAAGTTACCCCGGCTTGCCCCTGCTGCACATCCCGCAAACGGGAGATGAGATCGTCGGCCCGAGTCCTCATCTCTTCCTGGGTGGTTGGCACGGTTGGTTCGGGCCCGCTTGTCCCCCTGGTGGCCATGAGATAGCGGTCTCGGGCTGATTTGAGCCGCTCGGTAACCTCCCGGACTCTTTTCTGGTATTCCTTTTCCTCTTTAGCCCTTTCCTCCGCCGACTTGTCCTCAGGACTGGGGCCCTTTTCTTCGGCCTTGGCCTCTCCGGGAGCTTGTGGAGCCGTCGCTTCCTTCACCTCCGGTCTGGCCCC
>JACPFH010000297.1:5525-8681 GCA_016183075.1 Deltaproteobacteria bacterium
TCTGGCCCCTGCAGGAGCCTTGGGGGCTAAGGCTTCCTTCTCTTCCGGCTTGGATTCTGCTGGTGCCGCGCGAACGCCTTCAGTGCCTGGAACGACCATGCCGCGCTCTTCCTTCTGTCCGGGCTTAAGTATGGTCTGGATCTGGTTCTTCCCTAAACCGATCTCCCCGCCAAGGCCCTGGAACTTGATCATCCCGCCCTCTTCTCGATAACTCTGGACGGTAATACGCCGGCCGTTTTTGAGCACGATCGTATACTGGGCCGAAAGGGTGCCGGACCAAAATACAAGGGCGACGATAGCGCCGGGAATGATCTTCTTGACATTCATACGTCAATTTTACACCTTCCGCTCGCCGCAAGGCAAACGCGAACTGCTCGTTTACAGCCTGTCCCAATCGTGTTATTTTCTGATGTTATTTCCTTATGATTGGTTTTACACCATCACATCTAACTCGCAGTCTTGTCCTTGTCTCGCTGCTTCTTGCCGGGGGGCTGTGGGCGGCGGAGCCAAGGGTGGAGATCCTTTCTCCTCGCGATGGGGCGCGCATTGTCCAGGAACAAGACACCGTACTGGTGAGCGGGAAGGTGTCCACGCAGGGGACCCGGAGCCCTACTCTGGACATAACCTTTGTTCTCGATGTCTCTGGCAGCACAGCCAATTACGCGGGCGTGGACCTCGGCGATCCCGGCGGTTCGTCTTCCGCATCGGGCTCGACGGGATGGGGTAGGCCGCGGGTGGGAATCTTTGGCGGTGGCATCGGGATGGGGATGCCCCCACTGAGGGACCTGAGGAGTTCTATTCTGGCCGCCGAAGTCGGAGCGACCCGACGGTTGCTTTCGCAGCTCAATCCGGAGAGCACCCGGGTAGGCCTCATTGCTTTCGGAGAAGAGGCCAGGCTGCTACAGCCTCTCACCCGTGATTTCGAATTGGTAAGAAAAGCATTGGATGAGATCGTCGCAGCCGGTCCCTATGGCGGCACCCACATGGCCGGGGGTATACGGCTCGGCATTAAAGAACTGGCAGGTCTGGGAATCAGCGAGCGTCGCGCGAACGCGACCAAGGCGCAGATTCTTTTGACCGACGGTTTTCCGACGTTGCCCATCGGCGGCGGCCGGAGGGCGGCGCCGGAAGACACCGATTTGGCAATCGGTGCTGCCCGCATCGCGGCCAAGGCAGGGATCAAGATCCACGTATTTGCGCTAGGGACAGAAGCTCTCTCCTATCCGCGGGCGGCGGTCGGAATCGCGAAGGAAAGCGGCGGCCTTTACACTCCGGTCGTCAGACCGGCGGACATATTGGCGGTCCTCGACAACATTTCGGTCGTTGGCGTAGAACTGGTTCAGGTTCTTAATCAGACCACGGGCCAGCGCGCTTCCCATTTGCGTTTGGCCGCGGACGGTTTTTATTCCTCCGCGCTCCCGGTGGTCGAAGGACCGAATCGGATTGAGGTCCTCTCCCGGGCGAGCGACGGGTCAGTCGCCCGAGAATCGATTAGCGTCTTTTACCAGCGGGGTGGCCAGCGCTCGCTGGACCTGGAGATCTTTTTGGAAAAAGAAAGAAATCTCAAGTTAGAGGTGGAGCGGTTGGGAAAAAGCCAAGAAGAGATCCGGCGGGAAGTGGAGCGCAGCCGTAAAGATAGCATGAACCAGGCGGGGCCGCCCGCTTCCTCTGACGAAGGCGGGGCCAGGCAGGAACTTCGTTGAAGCTTGCCAGATTCTTACTGCTGTGTGGTTTTTCCATGCTGGTATCTTCTGTTCTCTACGGGGCGGAGGTGATTCCCGGCTTGCAGGGCGGCGCGCCGGCTGCGAGCCAGCCGGTCTCCTTGATTAGTTTTTATCTCAAAGGCGGGCCCACGATGCACTTTATCTTGGCCTGCTCTGTCCTTGCCCTGGCGATTATTCTCGAACGGGCTGTTAACTTGCGCAAGGGAAAAATCCTTTCAGCCGCTTTCATCGAAGAGATCAAGAAATACTGGTATCGGCGCGACATCGGCCGGGCCATCCAGGCCTGCAAGGAACACGAGCTATCGCTTTCTCGGGTTCTGCGCGCGGGGTTGGTCCGCTTTGATCATGGGCTGGACGCGGTGGAAAGGGCAATCGAAGGGGCCGGCCAGCACGAGGCGGCCGTGTTGCGGAAAAACCTCATGCTGCTGGGTTTTCTTGCCAACATCGCCCCGATGCTTGGCCTTTTCGGCACGGTTCTCGGGCTGACTCGGTCCTTCGACGTGATTGCTAGTTATGGCATGGCAGGCAATCCAGGGGCCGTGGCGGCGGGAGTGGCAGAGGCTCTCATTACCACGGTTTTTGGACTGATGGTTGGCATTCCGACCTTGGGTGCGTATTACTACTTCAAACGTAAAGTGGAGGTGCGGGTTCTCGAGATGGAAGAGGTCTCCCTTGCCTTGATCGAGGACCTGGCCTATGAGGGCTATGGAGCTCAACCCTCTCCCGCTCTCGCGCAGGCCAAAGACGACGATCTCAGCCCTCGCTTTCGGGAAAGAGTTAAAAAATCCTAGTTGAGGAGAACTCGTGCAGTTCCAAAAAGAGGCCGAAGAGGAGATCGGGATCAGTTTAACCTCCCTCATCGATGTGATCTTTCTGTTGCTGATTTTCTTTATGGTGACAACCACGATCATCGAACCTTCTCGCAGGCTCGACCTCCAGCTCCCGGAAGCCAAGGCGGCATCATCGGAGACGAAGTCGGTGCCGGTCACCATCGAGATGGGCCAGCGCGGGGAGATTTCCCTTAACGGCGAAAAGGTTGACCTGAGGACGCTCGAGGCCCGTCTGGTGGGGCTGGGGGCAGGGGGAAAGAAGACAGCGATGGTTAGGGCGGACAGGCGCCTGGACTATGGCCGCGTGGTTGAAGTTCTCGGCATCTGCCGGGCGAGTGGCCTCCACGACATCGCAATCGCCGTGAGATAACCGCTCATTGGATGGGAGGTGCCGGTGCAGGATCGGGCGGAGAAACGACGTGCGCGTCCTTTTCTTGCCGCGTCATGTGCTCGAGGCCCACTGCACTCACGTCCCGGCGCACGACCCGGCCGTTTTCATAATAGGACCAGAGGTCTACAGCTCCGTCGCCGTTAAGATCTATCTCTTCCCGCAGGACGACTTCCCCCTCTTTTGCGGTGTCATAAACGATCCAGTGATCTAA
>JACPFH010000298.1 GCA_016183075.1 Deltaproteobacteria bacterium
ATCGCCATGTTGGCCTCGTAGGTCCCATGCATGCCAAGCATGCCCACGAACTGCCGGTCGGTGGCCGGATAGCCGCCGAGCCCCATCAGGGTGTTGGTGCACGGGAAACCGAGCATGCGCACCAGCTGGCCGAGCTCTTCGGAGGCATTCCCCAGGATCACGCCACCGCCCGTGTAGATCATTGGACGCTGCGCGTTCGTCAATACCTGGATCGCCCGCTTGATCTGTCCGGCGTGGCCTTTGACGACCGGATTGTAAGAGCGCATCTCGATGGTGTCAGGGTAATGAAACCCGGCCTTGTGCATCGTGATGTCTTTGGGAATATCCACGACGACCGGTCCCGGGCGTCCGGTGGAAGCGATATAGAACGCCTTCTTCATGGTGCTGGCGATATCCTTCACGTCCTTCACCAGGAAATTGTGCTTGACACATGGACGCGTGATGCCGACCGTGTCGCACTCTTGAAACGCGTCTTGGCCAATGGCATGGCTGGGTACCTGGCCGGTGATGACCACCAGCGGAATCGAATCCATGTAGGCCGTGGCGATGCCTGTCACGGCGTTGGTCACCCCCGGACCTGAAGTGACCAGCGCGACACCGACCTTCCCGGTAGACCGGGCATAACCGTCGGCAGCATGCACGGCGCCCTGTTCGTGACGGACCAGGATGTGCTTGACCGCGTTCTGCTTGAACAGTTCGTCGTAAATGAACAATACCGCGCCGCCGGGGTAGCCGAATACATATTCGACCCCCTCTGCCTGAAGGCATCGGACTACGATTTCAGCGCCGCTCAATTCCATAAGCTCGGTTCGCATCGAAAAGCGGAAACGTGGAACATTACCGGGTGACCACGCTTTGGTCAAGCAAAATATCCCTGTAAACAGCATGATACGGGCATCGCCGGGGCCCGTTTCAAGCGCCGCTTGCAAGGGGGTCTTGTTTTGTTAAGATGCATTCGACTCTGCCGGAAGTGGACCTCGGGAAAGCGCATCCGGCGCTGCGGCGGGGGTTGGGCCGGGCGCCGATTGTCCGGGCGCACCAAAGGACATTAACAAGAAGGCAACCGACTGGCTACCTATAAGGAACTCGCGGATTTTCTGGCTGAAGTAGAACGACGTGCCTACAAACAGGCACTGTTTGCCGTCCGTGACGATCAAACGGCGTTGGACATCGTACAGGACGCGATGCTGAGATTTTGACCCTCTCGAAACTTTGGAGGTGGCGAGTGACTCAAAATTTTTCGAGCCGCCCGCCGAACAGCTCGAGCGTTCGCAACTTATTGCTTTAATTGAGAAAGCACTGGAAAAATTGCCCGCCCGTCAACGCCAGGCTTTTCTCCTGCGTTACTGGGAGGAAATGGACGTCGCGCAGGCGGCGAAGATAATGGGTTGCTCGGAAGGGAGTGTGAAAACGCACTGCTCACGGGCAACCCATGCGCTTGCCGTGATGCTGCAGAAACAGGGGATCAAGCTATGAATCAAGCCAACGACGAACTGGCGAGAAAAATCGTCCAGCACCTCGATTTCGGCGCGGACCATGTCGACCCGCCGACGCGTCAGCGCCTGCTCGACGTGCGCAAGGTCGCATTATCGCATTACAAGGAACGCGCGCAGCCGGTATGGGGATTGGCGTGGGCCGGTCATGCGATAACGCGCCGTGTCGAGTTGCACGTGCTCAGTGCACGCCACCTTATCGCGGCCGCGGCACTGGTCGCGGCCTTGATCGGCATTGCGTATTGGCAGAACGGCTCGGCACCCTCCAACGAGCTGGCCGAGATCGACGTCGGCTTGCTGACGGATGAACTGCCGATCAACGCCTATCTCGACCAGGGTTTCGAGTCGTGGCTAAAACGTTCATCGCGCTGATCATCTGGCTATGTCTCGCCCTACCCGGCCTTGCCGCACAGGTCAAATCCGAACCTAAGAAGGTTGCCCGGCCGGCGTGGTCCGAGTTGAGCGCGGCGCAGCAGCAGATCCTCGCCCCGCTCGCGCCCGAATGGGACAAGATGGATACCACGCGCCGTAAGAAGTGGGTCGCG
>JACPFH010000309.1 GCA_016183075.1 Deltaproteobacteria bacterium
AAACCAATCCCGGTATTAGTAAAGGGTTTTCATCGCCTTGTACGAGCCGTTAGCTCAGGCGGTAGAGCATCTGCCTTTTAAGCAGAGGGTCGCTGGTTCGAATCCAGCACGGCTCATCATGTCCCCGTCGTCTAGCCTGGCCCAGGACACCGGCCTTTCACGCCGGCAACACGGGTTCAAATCCCGTCGGGGACGCCAATCCAAATTTCTTTTCCGGCTAAACGAACTATCGATCACGACGGGCTCGGTCGGCCGATACCGCCTTTTGTCACTTTTCCGGAGCTCGGCACCCGCTCCGGGTAAAGTGAGCTTCGGTGAGTCCTTTTGGCAACCGTGTCGCTACTGGCACGCATCTCGCTTATCCAGAAGCTAGCAACTTCAATGAAGCCGATAGTCTGTCTGTGTTGTCGAGAACTGGCGTGAGATGCCACAAGGAACCTTGAATAACCAACGAGGCTTCGTTCTCACCGTAACCCTCTTCACGGTGGTCGCCCTTATGCTCGTAACCGGAGCCTCGCTTCTCTTTGCCAATCTCAATCTGCGATCGACCGGCGCTCTGAAAAACAGCGTTGGCACCTTACAGGCGGCTGACGCGGGTATCCAGCACGCGCTCGGGATTATGCCTTTGGGGCATGTTTTTTCCTACGCTACGGAGACAACGCTCCTCAATTCCTTTTCGTTCGAGACCGGCTACACCTACACGGTCAAGGTGATCAACGATCCGGCCAGTCCCGGAGGGGACACACGTGCGATCCTGACATCGACGGCTTCAGGGCCAAACGGCGCGAAGAAGGTGATCGTGGCCTACATCAAACGGGGAGACTTCGGGCTTGGAGCAACGAGCTTGCCGGGGTCCTTGGCAGAAAATACAGAAACCAACTTCTCCGGCGACACGTTCTCGATCAACGGCCATGACCGATGCAATGCGGCGCCTTCGGTTCCCGCCATAGCGGTAACGGATCCAGCCCTGGCGACCGAGATCGTCAACAACACCATCTCGGACGGCGGCCTATCGTCGGATCAAATGGATAACGTCATCGGACCCGGCGGAATTCATAGCGTGCACAGCACCCCACCTCCTGAAAAGGCGGTTTTTCAGTACGTCAACGATTACCTGGCCCTCGACCACACGACCCTTCCCGGAACTACCTACGGCGGAAACGCCACCTGGGGAACCAGCTCAAGCCCCAGAATCACGCATGTTACCGGCGACGTCAGGATCTCTGGTACGATTCAAGGCTACGGAGTCCTCGTCCTGGATGGGGCTCTCCATGTGTCAGGTAATTTCACTTTTGAAGGTTTGGTGATTATGCGCGGTGAGGGCGAAATAAGAGCGACTGGAAATGCCAGGATCTACGGCGCCGTGCTCATCGGCGAGAGCTCCAGCCAAGACGCGGATGCCGAACTCGATATTCGCGGCACCGTCAACATCCAATATGATAGCTGCGCTCTAGGTGCCGCGGAGGGTTGGGTTCCTCTACCTAAGGCCCCAAAGATAGTCGCCTGGCAAGAGCGCTTCGCAAATTAACCACCGCGAGCTGCTCAGCGCGGTCGCGCAGCCGGAGGATAGTAGAAACTTACCTACGGTCTTTCCCAGAGCCTCGAAAAAATATCTCTCACTCTAGGAAAGCCTTCGATATCGCGGAGCGACTGCAAGAGGGTTTGTGCCTTTGCCTCACCGAGTGCAGGGACTACACAATCGTAGAACTTTTTATCGACTTCCCGTTCGGTCAGGAAAAGCGGCGGTTGGCCGCGGATTTGAGTGGCTCGGTGACGAAGAACCGTGCCATTCGAAAGGTAAACGGCGACTTCGCCGTAACGGTTTCGCTTCGACTCCAAGCTCTGAAGATCGGGCGGAACAAACACACGAACCTTCTTCATGAGCCGTTGTGCTTGAGCGCTTTGGATCACGGCCTCGTCGAAGTGGCGTAAGCTTACCTCTCCATCAAGGATTACCACCGAAACGGCGTACTCCAGGCTGAAGCGAGCCTGTTCGGCGGTTCGGATCCCGACGTACAGGTGGGAAAACGCTTAATAGAGACACCGGGGGACAAGAAGTGAAACGGCTGGCCCAGGACAGCCCTCATACCCGGGCCGGTGACGGAATCGCCAAAGCCGAAGACCTCGATCATCCCTTTCTCCGCTTCCAGGGCGCCGCGATTAGCCGTAAAACCTTTCTCCGCAAGAAGCGCGGCCACGATTCCATTGCGAGCCGCCTGGCCTGCATGCAGGGGTTTCGTCATGCTCCCGAAGTTACATTGCAATCCGCCGGCCATGGAAGCAGCTATTCCCAAGGCCCGGCACACGTTCTCCCGAGGTAAACGTAAAAGCCACGCCGAAGCCACCGCGCTGCCCAACGATCCCAGGATTGCCGTGGCATGCCAACCACGAGCGTAGTGTTCAAGGGAGATCAAGGTTGCCAGCTTGCACTCCACCTCAACGCCGACGATATAGGCGCGTAGAGCGTCTCCTCCCAAAAGGCCCCGAGCCTCCGCAAGCGCCAAAACCGCCGGGAGAACCGGCGCGGAAGGATGCATCGGGGTTAACGCCACGCCGCCGTCATCGAAATCCAGCGCGTGAGCAAGAGTCCCGTTCACCCAGGCAGCATCGGCGGGCGTCGACCTCCCGGTTCCGGTCCAGAGCGAGGACTCGCCCTCTCCGGTGCCCCCAACCATCCCTCGGAGAATTTCGGAAGGCGCGCTGTGGGAAGAAGCCAGAGCGACTCCGAGCGTGTCCACCACGTGGTGCTTGGCCTTGCCGAGCACCTCCGGCGGAATGCTGTCGGCGTTGGTTCGGGTGACGAATTCAACGATGGCTTCGGTGGGTCCCATTTAGCATGCGTCGTTGCCGGGCGCGCGTGGGCGGCAAAACACTCAGGCCTCTCTACTATCCACGCCCTGCCCGCTTCGTTTTGCCTGCAATGCCGCGTTCGTCAAAACCGGCAAAAAACTCACGAGATCCGTGACGACTCCGTAGTGAGCGACGCGGAATATCCGCGCTCTCGGATCGGAGTTGATCGCGATGATCAAGGATGAATCTTTCATGCCCGCCACGTGCTGCGACTCCCCGGAGATCCCGCAGGCTACATAGACCTTAGGAGAAACCGTCTTGCCTGAAATCCCTACCTGCCTCTCCACGGGAAGCCATCCAAGGTCAGCAATCGGGCGCGAGCAGGCCACGGTTGCTCCCAGAGCCTCGGCTAACTCCTGCACAATCTTGAGGTTGGCCTGCGCGCCAATTCCCCGTCCCGCGGCCACAATTCTCTCCGCCTTGGAGATATCCTCGCTCTCGACCCTGTGCGCGATCCCTCGACAGCGAATTCGAACCACGGCGGGAGACTTGAGACGGATCTCTGTAACTCGCGGAGGTCCGTTACCGGCGGGGCCTTCCGCGCGAACGGGAAATCGCTGCAAGGTAAAAAAATAGGGCGGCTTTCCCTGAGGCGACACCCGGCCCCAGCACACCTCTCGCAGATAAGGCCGGACGGCTTCGATCCTTGAGTCCGTGACGGCAAGGTCCAGGCAATTGGAGATAATCGGCGCCTTACGCCGATAAGCCAAAGCGGGTGCCAGCTCCATGCCCACGTAGGAATGGCGAAAAAGGACGACGTGCGGGGCCGCTTCGTCAAGGATGGATTCGAGGGCGGATCGGAAAAGCTCGGGTTGATACTCTCCCAGGCTCGGATCGCTCACGGCCACAATTTCTTTGCATTTCAATCCCCGGACCTCACCCGACAATTGTTCCCCGATATCTCCCACCAAGGCTCCAACGGTAAATCCCCCCAACTCTCGCGCCAGCTCGTTTCCCTTGTCAACGAGCCTCGCCATCTCGCCTTGAAGCCGCGCGCCGTCGTGCTCCAGGTATAAAAGGACGTTGAGGTTCATGGACCTAGGTGGCCGCGCGGATCCTGTCGACAAGGAGGGCCGCCACCTCTTGAGGGCTTCCCTGAAGCATCGTGGCGGACCGAGCCATCACCGGAGGCATAATCTCCTCGATCCTTTCCCTTCGGCACCGTTCCAGAAGCTCCGGCGAAAAGCCGAGTTGCTCGGGATCCAGGACCTCGAGCGCTCTCTGCCGGGCCCGCAACCGCCGCGCCGGTGGCGCGTACGTGAGAGGGCAGATGCCGGTCTGAACGGCAAGGACCGAAGGAAGATCAACTTCAAGCCGCTGGAGCCTGCCCTCCCCAAGTTCTCTCTGCACGATAACCGTAGGTCTATCTACAGCGATCTCAAGCGAAGTGACGGCAAAAACAAACGGCCAGCCAAGGCTTTCCGCCAGGAGGCCTCCGACGAGGCTCGCCATGTGGTCGGCTGATTGAACGCCCACGAGCACGAGATCCGCTCTTTTTCTCTCAACGGCCTTCCCCAGGAGCGCCGCCACCTCCAGCGGGCTCCCGGCCATGCTGTCTATCCGCACTGCGTCGTCCGCGCCTTTGGCAAGCGCCAGGTAAAGAATCTCCTGGGCCTCGAGACCGCCTAGGGCGAACGCGGTGACCTCGGCGGCGATTTTTTTCTTCCACTTAATCGCCTCATCCAACGCATACTCATCCGATTCGTTGAGAATGAAAGAGCCGGTCTCGAAGCTCAGGCGGGTACCGTCCGTAGAAAGAGAAACATTCCTCGGCTCATCGGGAATTCCTTTGCAGCAGACCGCAAGGCGCATCCTTACTTCATCCTATCGACTCAGCGGCCCTTGACGTATCGGGCGGCGGCGATGCCGGCCCGTCGCCCCGTGATCGACCCCCGCGTCAGTCCCGAGCCGCTGGGGTAGTTGTGGTAGAAAAATCCTCCGACCATCTCTCCTATGGCCCAAAGCCCCGGTATCGGACGGTCATCTTCGCTCACGACCCTGCACTGAGGGTCGACCCGAACACCGCCGTAGGTGAAGGTGATACCGCAAGTAACCGCATAGGCGCAAAACGGCGGGGAATCGAGCGCGACGGCCCAATTGGACTTGTCCGGTGTGATTCCCCTCGTCCGTTTCCCGTCTCGCCGCGACGAGTCAAATTCCCCTTCTTGAACCGCCCGGTTGAAGCCCTCGATGTTACGCTTTAGCCTTTCGCCGTCCATCTCCAACTCATCGGCCAGCTCGTCCACACTCTGAGCAACCACCGGCCGACTATTCTGATAGGGACTCCTCAGCAGAGGCAGCGTCTTCTGGTCAAAGATTTGGTAAGCGATGCACGCCGGTTGCTCCAAAATCCTTCTTCCGATCTTGGCATAGGTGTAAACCTGGAAATCTTCTCCCTCGTCCACAAAGCGCTGCACCTCCCGGTTCACCATGACGCTAAAGGGGTAAGAATAGCGCGTGGTGTCCGTCGATTCCGCCTCCACGTCCGCAGCCTCCGCGTCTATAACGGATGCATGACAGCCGCTCCAGTGGCCGAACGGCACCGCCCCAATCTCGAGAGACATACTCAATCCGTCCCCGGTGTTGTAGCGCGTTCCCCTGACCTTGACTAAATCCCAGCCGGGGCCGAGATAGCGCGCTCTCATTTCCGGATTGGCCTCGAACCCGCCGCACGCAAGGATAAGAGCCTTGGCGCGAAATTCCGTTCTCCCCTCATGGGTTTGGGCCGAAACTCCGTGTACCGCGCCGCCGGAATCCGTCAATAACCTACCGGCTCGGACACCGTAGTAGATGGGAATCCCGGTTCGCTCCACGATGTCAAAGAGCATATCGACCAACCCTCTCCCGCCTCCTCTCGCCATCACCGGGACGACTCCGGATCGCCAGATGAATTTTTCCCCGCGCTTCGACGCGTGGGTTACATGCAACTCCCACACGAGTCCCCGAGAGGCCATCCACGAGACCGTTGGCAAGGACTCTTCGACCAACAGCTTCGTCAGAGTCTGATCGGCGAGTCCTTCGGTGACACGCATCAGGTCATTGTGAAAGGTGCCGGCGGGATACGGCTCCACTTCAACTTTCGTAAACGGCAGGGTCGGCGATTCGGCCAGGAGCGAGCGGATTTCATCAAAATTCCGAAAGGCAAAACGGAAAATACCGCCTGAGAATCCCGAGTTGCCTCCTCTTCTCTCCACTGGCGCGCGCTCGATGATCGCAACCTTCGTGCCGGCCTCGTGAGCCGCCAACGCGGCCACGAGGCCGGCATTTCCCGCACCGACGATCAAAACATCTGTCTCATTTATCGAAACAACCGCCACTGCCGTCTCCCCTTCGACTTCACGATGCTGCGGGCCTTGACTTGACGAAGTCCTTCGCTACGGCTCATTCTTTTAATTTCAATACAGGCTGCGAAAGAAACCGCTATCCTGAAGCTCTTTCACGTAGCGGTGGTCAACGAACTCCGATGGCTTTCGGCTCTTGGCGGCGGAGTGTCGTGGGGCGAGTTCAGCCAGGATATTCTCAATTCCCTTGAGATCCACATAAGGGATCCTTTCCAAAAAAGGAGCATAGGTATCGTAGGTCTGCACGAGCTTTTTGTGGTCGGAGGTTCGCGTGTACTTTTCCAGGACCTTGACGCTGAAGTCCCGCTGAGTGCGGTAGATTTTGATCCCTTCGGCAAAGGCTCGCATGGTTCCTCTCAGAGCCTGATCCTTCTGTTTCATCGTCGCCTTTCGAACGATAAGCGGGGCGTGAGGAAAAAAGAGATCGCGGCCAAAATCAACCAAAACATTGAACCCCAGCTCCTTCAAGTCAAGATTCAGTGGAGCAGACACGAAGCCGGCCTTGACCACCTTAGCCTTAAGGCCGGCGGCGATCTCGGGAATGCCGCCCAGTTGAATGATGGCAACGTCCCGGTCGGGCGAGAGATTGAATTGCCTGAGGGCCATCCGGCTCAGCAAATCGGTTGCCGATCCGAATCGTGTGATGCCCACCCGGCCCCCGCGCAGATCTTCCACGCTCTTTACGCCCGGCTGGCCCATCATATAAAAGCCGACCGGACGGTTCAGAGCGGTAGCTAGAACTACCACGTCGGCTCCGCCGAGATTCGCCTCCACGGCCGGGTTTGCAGCGACATGGGCAACGTCGATATCTCCGGACACGAGCGTTTGGATCATGGTCGAGGCGCCGCGAATAAAAATCAGTTCCGCCTCAACGCCGTTTTTCTCGAACAGCCCTGCTTCCTTGGCGATCCAGGGCACGGCCAACGCCCCGGAAGGCGAAACATAAGCGAACTTGAGCTTTTGTAATTGAGCTCCGGCATCTTGCGCAGCCACAAGTGCGAGGATAGAGAAGCCAAGGATACGCATACTGTTCACGTTGAGAATTTTCTTTTTCATCCCCGGTTGCCCTCCGTGTGGCTCCTTGATGATGCTGAATTTCTTCCGGGAAGAGTAGTTTATTCCGCCCGCATGTGCAACTTGTTTTCTCCCATCCCCTTTTTCTTCCCCGGCAATTAGGTTACGCTGACAAAAATCCGCGACTCCGGATGACATCCGTGGGCATGCCGAGAATCCGGTTATTCTATGGTTGGTGGGTAGTGATCGCAGGCGCGCTGGCGCATGCGGTCACTACCGGCCTCGGCTATTTCGGCCTCAGCGCCTATTTTCCTTCCCTGGAGCGAGAATTCGGCTGGAGCAGGACCGCCATTTCGGGCGCTTTCTCGCTTGCTCGGGTGGAATCGGGGCTGATCGGACCGGCGGAAGGCTTACTGACCGATAAGCTTGGTCCCCGACGTGTCATCCTCATCGGTGTCGGCCTCTCCGTCTTCGGCTTTCTCATGCCCAGCATGGTGAACTCGCTGCCCATGCTATACGCGGTGATGGTTCTCGGCGTCGTACTGGGCTCGAGCCTCGGTTTTTTCGTTCCCGTCAGCGTGGTTGTCGCCACCCTGTTTCGGGCACGGCGGGGGCTGGCTTTCGGGATTTTTCGGATGGGTCCCGGCCTATCGGGAGCCCTCGTGCCATTGGTTGGCTGGTCGATCGTCCTGTGGGGCTGGAGGATGACGGCGGTGACCTCGGCCTTTGTGCTTTTGGCCGTTGGCCTCGCTCTGGCGCGGATTGTCGGCCGAAGCCAGAGACTCCTGGAGAGCGAGTCGGGCGACCTGGCCGGCAGCCCGTCTCCAACCGCCGGCTCACAAATAAAATCTGGCGCTCAATTTCCTGACC
>JACPFH010000314.1 GCA_016183075.1 Deltaproteobacteria bacterium
CCAGTCCGTCCTTGCCGGCTTGGTTGTGGCATAGAGACGGGCCACGTTGCGGATCGTTTGCGCCGGCACCCACGTGATTTCCTGAGCCCACTCGGGGCTGCACGGCTCCACCATCTCGGCAAAAAGCTGCCAGGCCGGCTTACAGCGAATGCCATTCACACGGTAAGAACCGCCCAACGCAGGCTGAACGTGGGAAGGCAACCACGGGTCGGCTGGACAGGGTTCGGCTCGATTCGTATCCCAAACGTGGTAAGGCGCGCCTTCCCCGTCGAGAAATTGCCCGTTGTCTTCTCGTACTAGAAAGGGCGCGTTGGTCCATGAGGCGAGAAAATCGGCATCGTAGAGCCGTTCTCGGATGATGACGTGGTGCAGCGCGAGAAAAAGGGCCAGGTCGGTGCCGGGCCTTAACGCTAGCCAGATGTCGGCTTTGGCCGCGGTCGGCGACAGGAGCGGGTCCACCACTATGAGTTTTGCCCCGCGCCGCTGCGCATCGAGGATTCTACGGGCCAGCGGTGGCTTCGTGTGCAGGATGTTGTAGCCGACGAGCAGGATCAGATTTGCTTTCTCATAGTCGATGGAAGGGTGAAGCCCTTTATTTCCGAGCTGGAGCGGGAGGCCCGGACAACTGCGGCTGTAGCAGCAGATGTGTCCGGTGCCGCCGAAGTTCGGGCTGCCGTAGAGGCTCCCGAGCCGATTGAAGAACCTGTACCATTCCGTCCCTGATGAGCCATCCGTGGAGCCTTTTTGAAAGAAGAAGGCCTCAGGACCGTAGCGCTCTTTTATCTCCTTCATTTTTTCCGCGATCGTACCGAGGGCCTCCTCCCAGCTAATTCTTTCCCAGCCGGGATCGGCATCGCCTTTCGGCCGGGTTCGTCGCAACGGATGTTTGAGGCGCTCTGGATGATAGATCTCTTGCTTGGCCGAAAGCCCCTTCGGACAAAGAGTCCCGGCATTGTGGGTCGCCTCGGGATCCCCTTCGACTTTAAGGAGATAGCCGTCCTTTACCTCGGCCACCACGCCACAGAGAGCCGCGCAGTGGATGCAATAGGAGAAAATTTTTTCCGTCTCTTGTGTCATGGCAACCTCCCGGTCTAGCCCCCGCCGATCGCGGTCATGGTCAAAAGAATATGGGCGGAACTGTCGGGCGGAATTTCCGTATCCAAGCCATTTGCGTAAAGGATGTTTTTGCCGTCGAGCAGGACGATGGCATTCGCGAGGAGCGTGCCTTCGGCGGTGAAAAGGGCGTCGCGGAACGGAGCGCCATGTTTGTCAGCGAGGAGATCGAAGAGTTGGCGGACTGTGGCTCCCGCCGGCAAGCTCAAAGCCTCTTCAGCCGCTCCGACGAGGTTTCGGATGAGACCGAAATAAAGAACCTGAACGCTCATGAGATCACGATTGACTCTCACTGCCGATTCCGCTGAAAAAGGGTTTTCCATGCTTCGACAGGCTCAGCATGAACGGAAAATCGTTAACGTTATCAACCACCGTCCCGTTCGCTCCTTCGACTCCGTTCGTCCTGAGCCCGTCGAAGGACGAATGTCGCTCAGGACAGGCCCTGAGCTACGTCGAAGGGTGAACGGGGGTTTTTCAGCGGAATCACTCCTTAAGCCTGGTTACTTTGACCTTCACGCACGAATCCAGCGCGGCCGAGAGCGCATCGATCCGCTCGAACGAGTGGGGAACCAGCGTATTGAAATGAACCCCTCTTCGATAAGAGCGCGCCAAGCCGGGACTTTTTCTTCCGAAGCAGCCGGCGACCGCGGCTACCTCTCGGTGGACGCACTCGCTTAACAGCGCGTGCCCTTCGACAGCGTATCCTTCGGGCGACTCCAGCCGTATCCGATCGCCGTTTCGGATGCCCTTTTGCCGCGCCGTATCGGCATTGAGAACGATGGAGTAAGCATACGTGTTCTGCTCGCTCAACCCGGCGAGAAAGGCATTGCGCGAGGTGTAGCTCAAAGCGTGAAACGGCAATTTGAAGTTGACGACGAAAAGATCGTAGCCCGGGCGTGCGGAGTCATAAGCCGGACACGGCTTCCACTCCACGAGGGCCTGGTAGTCGCTCGTGTCCCAATCGATACCCAGCTCCCGCGTCGTTCTTTCCACCTCTCGGCCGGCCTCAAGGAAATATTCGAGATAGATGGGTATGCGCGGCTTCAAAAAGATCCGCGGGTAGGCCTCCCTCACGCTTTTGCGGCCGCTCACGATGAAGCCGTTCTCTTTGAACCAGGCGAGCCCTCTGTCCGGGCCGAACCACGACTTCGCCCAGCGGTCCGCAAGTTCCTCCCAGCTATACTTTGCCGTCGCGCTGTACGCGAAGGGCTGCTTAAGATCGAGGACACCATTTAGAAGTTGATATGCGTGGCCAAGGAAACCCAACCGGTCCGCCAGTTCATAGAGCACCTCCACCCATGGGCGCGCCTGGCCCAGAGGAGAAACGACCGGCTGGCGAATCATCCAGTACCACTCGCCCTCGCCCGCCGCCATAAACTCCGTCGGCTCGTTGGGAAAAACGTCGAGGCGCTCGAGATAGTGGGCATCGGGCAAAAGGAGATCGGCAAACTGCGCGGTTTCCGTCATCTCACAGGCAAAGGCAACGATAAAGGGAAATTTCTTGATCGCCTCGGCCATCACCTCCGGGTTGGCGCAGGTCATGAGCGGGTTGCAGCGCGAGAGAATCAGCATCTCGGGAGAATAGGGGAGCTTGAACTTTTCTGGATGGAGCAGCGCCTCGGTAAAGAATGTCGTCCCGTACGGGGCCACGGGCGCCAGATCTATGAGGTCGAGGGTTTCGGGCGCCTTGACCTTGGTCGCGGGGTAAGGCGGTTTTCGCCGCCTGGCGAAGCCCTGCGGGATGAGGAGCCCGTCGGCGGAAGCGATGGGAGCCCAACGAAGCGGCGGGGTCTCCGACAGCGGATTGCTTCCCAGGTGCCCTCCGGGGACATCGATCGCTCCGACAATCACGTTCAGAAACTGGATGGCGAGGCCGTTGAGCATCGCGTGCTTGTGCGCGATGGCGCCCCGGTACCAATTGGCGGCTGCGGGGCGAAGCGGGAGCTCTTCGCCGTCGATCGTGACCTTGCTGCCGATGCGCGCTGCAGCGCCGAACTCCCGGGCGAGGCGGCGAATCGTATCGGCCGGGATGGTGGTTGCCTCGGAAGCCCGCTCCGGCGTGAATTTTCGGACGTGCTGCTTAAACAACGTAAAGGCCGTGGGCGAGGTCTCCCCGTTGATGGCAAATGTCCCTTCCAGCGCCATCCTCGACGCCTCAGGATGGTCAAACGGAATGGTCCGGCCCGCCTCCGGATCCCACACGAGGGGCTTGTTGCTCGCCGGATCGCGCAGGTACCGCCCGTCGCCGCGCACGAGGTAGGGACCGTTAGTGAAGCTGCGGAGAAACTCGCGGTCGTAAATCCCATCTTCGTTGAGAAGGACGTCGATCATCGCGAGCGCAAGCGCCGAGTCGGTCCCGGGGCGAATGGGGATCCACTCGTGGGCCGTGGAGCCCGCGTGAATTCCGACGGGATCCACCACCACCAGCTTCATGCCGGCCATTTGCGCATCGGCCATCTTTGCGGCCAGATCCATGGGGAGATGGTTCACGACGGAGCCGTTCTGCGTGCCGAACAGGATAAGGTACTGGCAGCGCCTCAAATCGGGCTCGCCGAACCAGGTTCCATGGGTGAGATAGGTTACCGGGTGGAAACCGTTACCGCAGAAATAATTGGCCGCCCCGCCCCACTGATTGGGGGTTCCGAACGCCGAGGCCCACGCCATCCAAAATATCCCCGACTGAGCCCGGGTATCGAACGAGGCGAGAACGAGCTTGCGCGGGTCGTCGGCCCGGATTTTCTTTAACTTGGTCTCGAGTAGAGCGAGAGCCTCGTCCCACGAGATCGGTTGCCACATCGGATCGACGTCGAATCCCTTGGTCGGATTCGTGCGGCGAAGAGGTGCCAGCACCCGATGGGGATCATAGAGCGAGATATGGCCCGAATTGCCCTTGGCGCAGGTCTTTCCATGATTCTGCGGGCACTCGGGATTGCCTTCGATCTTGACCGCTACACCGTTGACGCGGTTGACCATGATGCCGCACGTGTTCCAGCACATGTAGCATGTGGACTTGATCCATACGTCCTCGTGCGGGGAATCGAGGTGCCGAAGAGGCTCGCTGCTGTTCATGGAAAGGGGTAGGGGCGGTTTGCAAACCGCCCCTACCGCTATAGGCGCAAAATCTGTACCACTTCTGAACAGGCAACGGACAAGCTGAAGGGTGGGGTTTCAGGACTCTTTCGCGCCTGGTTGTCCCAAAAATAGTAAAAAAGTTACAGGCCTTTCCGATTTCAGGGAATAGCCAATCAGCACTGTAGCGTGCTTCCTCTTTGCGGAGCCAGTCCCGTCAGCCGCGGCTGTGCTTGCCAGCGACCGAGGGAAGCGCGAGCGAGGCTGCGGACGTCCGATCACAGACGGTACGACTCATGGCACGAACCCATCGGCCGCAGCGGAGAGCGTGCTTCCCGAGGGAGCTTATGCCATCCGCGAGCGGGGGCAGGCACCTCTTGCCCTCTGTTTGTTTAATCCGTAGAATTCTTCCCGATTTATGCCCGAAAATCGGCGTTAAACGAGGAGGAAGCTTCAGGTGCTTTATTTCGCTTATGGCTCCAACATGGATTGGGAGCAGATGAAGAGACGCTGCCCTTCGGTAAAATTCATCTCCGTGGCGAGATTGAAAGACTATCGCTTTGCCATCGCGCGGACCTCCTATAGCCGCGGCTGCGGCTCGGCGGGCGTGATTCCCGAGCCCGGAGCGTGCGCCTGGGGCGTCGTATACGACATCGAGGAGAAGGATTTTGGTGCTCTCGACGCCGCAGAAGACTATGCGCCCGGCAGAGAGAAAAACAGCTATACGAGGCGAGAAGGCACGGTCTACGCCGACGGCGCTGAGGGCAAAAACTTTCTTGTCGAGCTTTACTTCCCTGAAACCGAACAGAACCCGCCGCTCCCGAACCCGGAGTACAAACGCCTGATTGTCGGCGGGGCGACGCAGTGGGGTCTTCCGCAGGATTACATCCGGGAGTTGGAAGAGCTGAAAGTCGCGGTAGCGGGTCAGCGCTGTTAGGGCGCTGTGATTCGACCGAGAGCTCACGCCGGACGATTTGGCCCCGAACCATTCGCAGCGAAACAGCGCCCTCGGGGCAAGCCGTTCCCGTCGAGGAGGACCTTAAGAGCGTGCTTGAAACCGATCTTAGATAGAGAAGGAGGAGTATCATGGCGCAGCACATTCACGGAGCGCTTTACTATGAACGGATGGGACGTACAGGGCCGGTGATCGCCTTTATCCATCCCAACCCGATGGACCAGTCGTGCTGGATTTTTCAGATGGCGCACCTGTCGACCTGGTACCGGTGCATCGCCATCGACATCCCGGGATACGGCCGCTCCCCCAAGGCCGACCCCGAACTGACCACCGCCGACATGGCCGAGGCCTGCTGGGAAGCGATAGACGACGCGCTGCCCGGCGAGACCGCGATCCTGGTCGGCTGTTCGGTCGGATCGGCGATCGTTCCCTACATGTACCACCACCGCCCGGA
>JACPFH010000315.1 GCA_016183075.1 Deltaproteobacteria bacterium
CCGGCTATCGTTCCCAGCCCCTCGACGAATCGCTCCAGCGAAGCGCTCTCGTGCCGTCCCACTTCCTCGACATGTTCCTTGATGACCTCCCGTCGCTTGCCGAAATTTTTTATCCCGACCAAGAGGATCCGTGCGATGGACGAGCGGTTCTGCTGGCAGCGCATGACCGCGTCGGGAATGTTGCCCCTACGGATAAGCTCCTCGATCTCACGAGCGAAGTCGAGCGGCAAGACGAGGTGCCGCCTGAGGTTCCACAGACGCTCGAGAAAAATGGCCAAGGCAGTGACAGAGCAAAGGAGGATCGGATACATGAAGATTCCTCCCTTGATGAAGAATTCGATCATAGGCCTTGCAAGTAATCCTGTCGCAATCTACCCCAGGTTAAGGAGCAAGGCAAATTGGCCGCGCGTGCAAAGCCGCTTCGTCGACTCATCCAAGCGGAAAATTGACCATGGGGCCATTATAAAACGGTCTGCTATTTTTCTACGGTCTCTAGTAGGCTAGACTTCGAGGCTAAACGGGTATAAAGGCGTTTCGATTTTTACAATCGATCTTAATAAAAATTTTTAAAATTGCATTTTTTTCTTGACATACAATTCCTTGTGTAGTTATAATTTTTCCAGGCACAAAATGTGGGAGGGGTTTATAGAGCAAATTCTTTTCGCCTGAGGTCAACTCGCTCTTTTGCATAGAAACCCGCCCCGGGAATCCTATAAGGAGGTGCGTATGGCAAAGAAGGCCAAGAAAGCCAAGAAGAAAAAGAAGTAACGTCGTTTGAGTTGTGGAGTGGTGGTGGAATAAACCCTCCTAACCTTCTCAGGCGATAAGGCAGCTGTTCTTGCTGCCTTAACGACAGGCCCTCCGGTGACGAACTTGGAGGGCTTGTTTTTTTTCGTTGTAGCAGCGGCACGGCGGGGTGAGACATGGAAAGATGGATTGGCGACTTGCTCGTAGACACCTTCCCTTCGGAAAAGTCGAAGTTCAGGTCCGTGCTCGTTCTCGTCCATGGTTTGTGGAGCGACAGCTCGTGCTGGCAGCCCTGGGCGACCCATTTCGCCAACCTTGGGTGGGATTGTTGGGCTGTCAACCTGAGAGGCCGCTTTGGGCCGCGCGCGATCGACGTTCTTAGCCAGGTGACGTTCGGACAATGCGTCGAGGATCTGCATCGAGTTATCCGGGCGACGCCTTTTCCGCCGGTTCTTCTGGGTCATAGCTTCGGGGGGTTGATCGCCCAAAAGGTGGCTGCAGAGGGCGGGCTTTCGGCTCTTGTTTTGCTTTCGAGCGTACCTCCCCGGGATATTCGAGCCGAACCAACCCGCACGCTTCGGCTCCTGCGCCTTAAGTATCTCCCGCTTCTCTGGCTTGGCCGGCCGTTCCGCCTCGAAGACAAGGATTTCGGCCGAAGTTGGCTCGCCTCGGTGCCCGTGCACCTGCGCGCGGAAATTTACCGGCAGGCGGTTCCCGAATCTGGTCGACTCGCAAGGGCGTTTTTCCGTCGCTCGGTTCGGATCGAATCGCAGCGCATCGCCTGTCCGGTCTTGGTTATCGGGGGAGACGCGGATCAGGTTGTCGACGTGGCGGCACAGCGGGCGTCGGCGCATTGGTTGGGCGCTGATTTCCAGGCGTATCCGGGCCATGGCCACGCGATCATGCAGGAACAGGGGAGCGAGAGGGTCGTGAGGGATATTCATCGTTGGCTGGTTCAGAGACTTGGAGAAACGATTTTGCTCGCGGATCTCGGGCGGTCAGGGTCTACAGAATAGCCAACAGGGGCGGGAACTTTCGGGCCTGGGCCGCTGTTAGCGATAGAAGAGGGGCTATTGCGTCCAGCGTATCGCTCTATTAGATTTAAAAAACCGATTCCAGGTGACGGCATGAGGAATAGATGCTTTTTGGGCGTTTTCGTTTGCCTTGGCTTCTTCTTGACCGGCCAGCTCGGCGCGTCGTTGCCGTCAGGCAGCCGTGCTTGGGCGCAGAGCCCGCGCAGCACCGGCGTCAATTTTAAGCTCGTGCCCAATTTGGAGCCGATGAAGGAGGTCGGTCCGACGCCGGATTTCACGCTCCCGACGCCGGCGGGCAAAAAGATTTCGCTCAAGAATTTCAGAGGGAAAATCGTGTTTTTGAATTTTTGGGCGAGTTGGTGCGCTCCGTGTCGCGAAGAGATGCCGGCGATGGAGCGGCTCTACCGAGAATTCAAAGATAAAGGTCTGGCAGTCCTGGCCGTCAATGTGAAGGATAGCCGAAAAAAAGCCGTCGATTTTGTCACGGAGCTCAAACTCAGCTACCCGATCGTGTTGGATACGGATGGCCAAGTCGGCGTTCTGTATGGCGCGTGGGGCTTGCCGACCACTTACCTTATCGGACGCAACGGCGATGGGTTGGCCAGGCTTTGGGGTCCCGCGCCGTGGTATAGCCCGGGGGCAAGGGAGTTGATGCGAACGCTGCTGGAGGCCAAGGGATGACCGACCTCAGCTTCTTCGTTGCGTTCACAGCCGGAATCTTTTCGTTCCTTTCACCTTGCGTGCTTCCTTTGATTCCCTCGTATCTGTCGTTCGTTTCCGGCGTTTCGTTGGAGGGAATGCGCGCGGCGGAGATCCACAGCCGGGTGCGCTGGCGCATGGCGCTCCATTCTTTGGCGTTTATCCTCGGTTTCTCTCTGGTTTTTGTTTCGCTTGGGATCTCGGCGAGTTTTCTCGGCAGCTTGTTTCTGGGTTATCGCGGCTTCATTCGCGTGCTGGGCGGGATGATCATCCTTTTGGTTGGGGTTTATCTCATGGGGTTTTTCCGAATGCCAGCGCTGGAGCGTTATCTGCAATTCCATCTCAAGGATAAACCTGCCGGCTATCTGGGTTCGGTCCTCGTCGGCATTACCTTTGCGGTTGCCTGGACGCCGTGCGTCGGTCCCATCTTGGGCGCGATCCTTACCTTGGCCGGCACTACCGCCCAGGTGGAACGAGGTATTGGGCTGCTCGCGATGTACGCTGCCGGCCTGGCCTTCCCGTTCTTCCTCAGCGCTGTCGCTGTCAACTCGTTCTTTCAGTTTTCGCAGGCTCTGCGTCGCTATCTGCGGGCTGTGCATACGGCAGGCGGCATCCTGCTGGTCATTGTCGGGATTCTCTTGATCACCGATTACATGACCTGGCTCAACACCTACGCAATCCGCCTTACTCCCGACTGGTTGTTGAAAAGACTCTAGCTCAACTGGTCCAAGACAAGACCGTTTCAGTCGTTCGAATCGTTTGAATCGTTCTAACGGGTTGAACTGCTTGAACGTTTCGAACGACAAACGCGTGGTTTGACCTCCCAGGGGCTAAGTGGTAGTTTTTTTGAATTCAGGCCAGGTTGAGCCTCACCTGTTTATAGCCTGAATAGTTTCGAGTCGTGTGGCAAAAGGAATGGAAGAACAGATCCGTTTGATCTTGAAGTCGATCGGCGAAGACCCGGAGCGTGAAGGTTTGCGCAAAACTCCCGCGCGGGTTGCCGAAGCCCTGACCTTCCTTACACGGGGCTATCGAATGGATCCGGATAAGGTCATCAACGATGCCGTTTTTACCGAAGACTACCAGGAGATGATCGTCCAGAAGGATATCGATTTTTTTTCCCTCTGCGAGCACCACCTGCTCCCGTTTTTCGGCAAGGCCCATGTGGCTTATATCCCGCACCAAAGGATCGTCGGCGTGTCGAAACTCGCCCGGCTCGTCGATGTCTATGCTCGCAGGCTTCAGGTGCAAGAGCGTCTCACCAACCAGATTGCGACCACGATCATGGATAAGCTCGAGCCCCTCGGGGTCGCCGTGGTCATCGAGGCCGAGCATTTGTGCATGAGAATGCGCGGCGTGGAAAAGCAGAAATCGCTGATCATCACGAGCACGCTGCTGGGTGCGTTCAGGAGCCGCCAGGAGACGCGCAACGAATTCATGAACCTCATCCGCCGGAAAGGCTGAAGAGGCAGCTATGGAAGTCAAGTTTAAAGACATAGGGGTAGAAAGGATCAAGACCGAACTCTTGGTTCTTCCGGTCATGGAAAACCAAGTTGAGGATTCCACGCTCCGGCTCCTCGACCGGCGGTTGGGGGGAGGCCTTTCCCGACGTATTAGAAAAAGCCAGTTCACAGGCGCGGAAGGGACGTCCCTGCTTCATGCGACGGGCGGTGCTCTACCCGCCGCGTATTTGCTTTTGGTGGGCATGGGGAAGGGCGAACAGATCGAGATGGATTCCTGGCGCAAGGCGGGGGCGCGCGCCCGCAAAGAGACGGGCGCAATCGGCGCCGAGGACATCGGGTTTCACTTTGTTGCGAACCGCGAGCCAGAGGCTGCCGTGGGAGCCGTTGTCGAGGGTGCGCTTCTCGCTTCTTATCAATTCAACAAATATCGTTCCAATAGTAAACCCGCCGCACCTGTTCGAACGCTGACCCTGTTTCGACCCGGGCTAAGACGCAGCGCAGCGATGGAGCGGGCGGCGAGTTTGGCTTTGGATCTCAGCCCGGGGGTTTATGCTGCTCGCGATCTCGTCAACGAGCCTCCGTCCGTGACCACGGCCCGCTATTTGGCCGAACAGGCCAGGCAGGTTTGCCGTGGCCGAGGGCTCGGCGTGGAGGTGTGGGGGAAGAAAAAAATCCAGGCGATGAACCTGGCTGGCCTGCTCGCGGTCAATCGGGGCAGCGCCGAGGAGCCCCGTTTTATCATCATCCGTTACAAACCCTCGCGTGCCCGCAAAAAGGTCGTGCTGATAGGCAAAGGGATTACATTCGATTCCGGCGGCCTCTCGTTAAAGCCTGCCAAGTCGATGGAAACCATGAAGCTCGACATGGCGGGTGGAGCGGCCATCATCGGCTCGATGAGTCGGCTGCCTTATCTACGACCCGAGATCGAAGTCACCGGCTATATTCCCACAACGGATAACCTGCCGAGCGGGAGCGCGCAGAAGCCGGGGGATATCATTCG
>JACPFH010000295.1:0-4786 GCA_016183075.1 Deltaproteobacteria bacterium
TCCTTTGGTGATCACGCCGTTCATAATCCCTCCAATCGAGCGCGCGTTACGGAGGACAGTCCTTTTGGTTGGACTGGTGGGAGAATTAAATTGGGTTGACTTGAAGAATCAAGTAACCTGCTAGTAAAACCTTATGCCTTAGCTGGGTGAACGTCAATCCACGTGCGGGAAAATCTTGCCTCGATGACGTCGCGAATATTGGCAGCACCAGTGCTCATGCGCGGCGCATGACACCTTGATCGGGCTGGGAAGCACGCCCGCTTCTATATGGAATATGCGTGGTTTCAAAACAAACTGTATTATCTCGCGCCCCTGACGCGAGCTACAGGCCAGTACTTTGTGGAAGCCAGCCGGGCAGCTCCCACAAGAGTCACAGAGCCGAGGATCGCGTTGGCATATGTGTTAAACGAGCCGCCTTCCCCGACAACAGCCCAGAAAAATAGATAACCGCCGATCGAGGCGCCCACGATCCCGAAGACAACATCCAGGCCTCCGGCATAGCCTCCTATCAAGACTCTTCCGTAACCCGCTCCCCCAAAGATCTTTCCTGCCAGCCATCCGGTGAGTCCTGCCATTAAAATCCAAATCAATCCGCTCATAAGAACCTCCTGCTATTTGTCATTACGACCCGGAAAGGGGATAGACAGGGCCTTCAATACCTCAGGATAAGGCTCACGGTTGTAAGCTTCCGCGTCGTCTTTCTTAGTAACCTCGGAGTGAAACCCTCTGCCTTGAATGACTTTAGCCACTCTAGGATAATTAACTTAATTTGTCAAGTCAAATATTTACAGACTCGATAAAACATAGTATAGATAACCAAAAGTAGTTAATCAGAGGCAAATACACCATGAGTATTCAGGAGTTAATCAAGCATCGGCTAGACGAATTGGGTCACGAGCAGAGGGAGTTGGCTGCTTAACGGTTGACACAGGTTTCATACCGAAATAAGTATTGGGCATGAAGGAGAGCCATGATGTACGAGGTAGATAAACGACTGTTTGTAGGCATGAAAATCTCAGCGAATTTGCAGGCGGGGCTGGACAATTGCGCGCGCGGTACCGAACACTATTTAAAAGAGGACAAGCCCGAGGCGCTCCAGATTGTGACCATGGGAGGGGAAAAGCTTATCGGAAGGTTCTTACGAGACGGCTTTCCCGTAAGCGACATCGACAATGTCAGCCGCAATGTCCGCAGCATCGTCACGCTGATTACGCAAGGCCGCCGGATAGCAGAGGATTCCATTCAAATCTACGCTGACTGCACGGTTCGGTCCGTGGTCTAGCAGAGAAGTTCTCGAACCTGGAAAAGGGGTCGATAAAACTTAGAAGGGCGACCCTCACGTAGGCTCCACGGCCTCACTCTCGGTGCAAGGAAAACCGTTTACCCAGAAAAAGGATTGTGGTAATTTACATTTCGCGCAGGAGGCCTTGCAGGTATGTCGGGCCATTCGAAGTGGAGTTCGATAAAGCACAAAAAAGCGGCGAAGGACGCCAAGAGGGGCAAGCTTTTTACCAAGCTCATCAAGGAGATCACCGTTGCCGCCAGGACGGGCGGGGGCGACATCAACGCTAACCCGCGGTTGCGCACGGCAGTCCAAGCGGCGAAGGCCGCCAGTATGCCCAACGACAACATCGAGCGGGCAATCAAGAAGGGAACCGGCGAGCTTGAGGGCGCAGCCTACGAAGAGGTCCATTACGAAGGGTACGGTCCGGGGGGAGCGGCGATCATGGTCCAGGCTTTGACGGATAACAAGAACCGGACCGTGCAGGAGATCCGTCATCTGTTTGCCAAGCATGGAGGCAATCTGGGCGAGACGGGCTGCGTGGCCTGGATGTTCGACAAAAAAGGGCTGATCGCCGTCGAGAAATCCGCCGTCGAAGAGGACAAGTTGATTGGCCTGGTGCTGGAATCGGGTGCCGAGGATGTTCGCGAAGAGGACAGTTTGTTCGAGATCGTCACCGCTGCGGAGGACTTTGAAAAGGTGAGAGAGCGCCTGGAACGGGAAAAGATCCCGACCGTGTCCGCGCAGGTTGCCATGATCCCCAAGAGCACGGTTTCCCTGGATGGCCAGAACGCAGAGCAGATCCTCAAGCTCACCGATGAGCTCGAGGAACTCGATGACGTGCAGAGTGTCGCGGCGAACTTCGACGTCCCGAATGAGTTGTTAGAGAAGGCCGGTTGATGGGTATCCGGCTGCAAGCTTCCGGTGGTACCATCTCATCCCAGGACGGGCAGAGAATTCTGGGCATCGACCCGGGAACGGTAAACACCGGCTGGGGCATTGTGGACATGGCCGGCGGGTCGCTTTGTCATGTCGCCCACGGCACCGTCAGCGCCGCGCAAGACCTGGGGCAGGGCAGCCGCTTGAGTCGGATCTACCGCAGCCTGCAAGAGATCGTTCGAAGCTACGAGCCCCAGGGGGTGAGCCTCGAGAAGGTATTTTTCGCGCGCAATGCTCAGAGCGCGCTCAAGCTTGGACAGGCTCGCGGCGTGGCGCTGCTCGCGGCCGCCGAGAATCGCCTTGCCCTTCACGAATACACATCAGCAGAGATCAAGCTCGCCGTCGTGGGCTACGGCGGCGCCTCCAAAGAACAAGTGCAGAAAATGGTGGCCGCCCTCCGCCCTGGCCGCCGACATTTGCCATCTCCACCAACGTGCGTTTCATGACCGGGTCGTCGGCGCGCTGCCGTCGCTGCGGGCAGAGGGGAAGCGCGGGAGGGCCCCTTAAGGGAGAGGATCAGAAGCCGGAGTGATTGCGAAGATTACTGGGGCGCTCGCGCACAAGATGCCCGGGGAAATTACGGTCGACGTCGCGGGAGTCGGTTATCAGGTTTATATACCGCTGAGCGTTTTTTACCGGCTTCCGGAGGTCGGCGCGCAGGTGAGCCTGTTCATCCATACCCACCTGCGCGAGGATGCCCTGCAGCTGTACGGATTTCTGGAGCACGAGGAGAAACAGCTCTTTCTGCTTCTCAATAGCGTGGCCGGCATCGGTCCCAAGCTCGCCATCACCATCCTTTCCGGCATTCCGGCGGAGGATCTGGCCCGGGCCTTGAGGGAAGGAGACCAGGCGCGACTGCTCTCGACACCCGGGGTGGGAAAAAAGCTCGCCGAGAGAATGATCGTGGAGCTGAGAGACAAGTTCGCCGCTCTCGCCGTCGAGCGAGTCGGACACGAGGATGGCTCCCCGCTGGTTCGGGATGCGGTTTCTGCGCTGTTGAATCTGGGCTATCGGCGGGCTGAGGCGGAGAAGAGCGTCGGCGAGATCACTCGGGCAGGAGCGGAAAGTTTGACCGCGGTGCTCAAAGAAGCCCTGCGCCGGCTCAGTACTTAGCGTTAAGGGTCGATGGTAACTCGTCAAACGAATGACAATTGACGAATCACGATTAACGAGCACGGAGTCGCGCCCGATTTCGGCGCAGAGGACCGACGAGGATGTCAAGTACGAGGTCAACCTGCGACCGCGCGGTTTTGCGGAGTACGTCGGGCAGGAGCAGGTCAAGGAGAACCTGAAGGTAGCGATCGCGGCCGCCCGCGGGCGCCATGACGTGCTCGACCACATTCTATTTCACGGCCCGCCCGGCTTGGGAAAGACCTCGCTCGCCTACATCATGGCGCGGGAGATGGGTGTCAACATCAAAGCAACTTCCGGGCCGGTCGTTGAGAGGCCGGGAGATCTGGCCGCGCTGCTCACGAACCTGGAGGAAGGGGACATCCTTTTTGTCGATGAGATACACCGCCTTAACCACGTCGTCGAAGAGGTCCTCTATCCGGCCATGGAGGACTATCAGATCGACATTATGATCGGGCAGGGCCCGTCGGCCAGGTCGATCAAATTGGACCTCAAGCGATTCACGTTGATCGGTGCGACGACGCGGTCGGGGCTGCTGACCTCCCCGCTCAGGAGCCGATTTGGCGCGATCTTTCGCCTGGACTTTTATAGCGTGGAGGCGCTGGCCGAGATTCTGCGGCGCTCGGCCGCGATCCTGGGCGTCGGCGGGGACCAGGAAGGGATGGCGGAGATTGCCCGCCGCTCGCGCGGCACGCCCAGGATCGCGAACCGGCTGCTGCGGCGGGTGCGCGATTACGCGCAGGTGAAGGCATCGGGGCTCATCACGAAGCGCGTCACGGAAGACGCGCTTCGGATGCTGGAAGTCGACCCGATGGGATTCGATAAAATGGACCAATTGCTCCTGCTCACGGTGATCGATAAGTTCAGCGGCGGGCCAGTCGGACTGGACACTCTGGCAGCGGCGATCGGCGAAGAGAAGGACACAATCGAGGATGTCTATGAGCCGTATCTGATCCAGGCGGGTTTTTTACAGCGCACGCCGAGGGGGCGGGCCGCCACAGCACTGGCATACGACCATTTCGGCCGGAGCCCGGAGGGGAACCGGCCGGCTCGGGTGAAAAAACAGCCGACGCTCTTTTAGGTACGGTTACAGGGCTCAAGGGATAAAAAGCCTGCGGGTTCAATGGGAGAGTTGGGTAAGTTACTGATTCTCTTTGGTATCATTCTGGTTGTCTTGGGAATTGTTTTTTCCTTTGCCGCTAAGATCCCCTGGCTGGGTCATTTGCCGGGGGATATTTATATCCAACGGGAACGCTTCACCTTCTATTTCCCCCTGACCACGTGCCTGCTGGTCAGCCTGATTTTAACACTTGTTCTATACCTGTTTCGGAGGTAAGATCCCGGAAGTCTAGGCCGGCGAAAAAGCCCGCAAGGTATGGAATCCGCCGATACACCCAAGGCTTTGGAGGAGAGCCTCAAGCGCGAGGAGGCCAA
>JACPFH010000295.1:4862-10719 GCA_016183075.1 Deltaproteobacteria bacterium
TGATCACCACGCTGATGGTGCTGTTGTTTGCTTTCTTCGAGGTCCAGGCGCCCGAGATCTCCGACGACTATTCGCTCACCAACAACATCGCTTTCTTTCTTCTCCTCAACATCAATATCATACTGCTGGTCCTTCTGGTGTTTCTCGTCGTCCGCAACCTGGTCAAGCTTCTTTTCGAGCGCAGGAAAGGCATTCTAGGCTCCCGCCTGCGGGTGCGCCTGGTGCTCGCGTTCCTGGCGCTTTCCCTGGTTCCGACTTTGCTGTTGTTTTTCATCGCCGGCGGCTTTGTTACCCGCTCCTTTGAGCGATGGTTCGATATCCAGGTTGAGAACGCGCTCCAGGGGTCCCTCGAGATCGCCCATACCTATTATCAAAACTCGGCGAACAATGCCCTCTTCTATGCGCGCCAGCTCAGCCAGAGCATCACCCAGGGGGGGTTGTATGATTCCGAGCGCGTCACCGATCTCAAAGAATTTATCCAATCCAAGCAGCGCGAGTACAATCTCGGGACGGTCGAGGTGTTTTCCCCCGACCGCCGGCTATTGGTCGTGGCGTTCAACGATCAGGTGCCGACCGGGGTCACGATTCAACCCGAGTCGGATTTTCTGAATCGGGCGCTTCGAGGCCTGGAGGTGACCCGGACCCAAGCCTTTGGCGAAGCAGACATCATTCGCGGCGGAGTGCCGGTATACGACCCGGATAAGCGGATTCTGGGGGTGGTCGTTGTCGATTACTATGTCCCCAAGAGCGTCACCAAGCGCGCTCTCCAGATTTCCCGCTCCTACGAGCAGCACAAGCATTTGGCGATTCTCAGAAGGCCCGTCCAGAACAGCTATATTCTCACGTTGCTGCTCATTACCCTGGTCATTATCTTTTCCGCGACGTGGTTTGGTCTCTATTTGGCGAAGGGTATCACGGTTCCGATCCAGCGCCTTGCCGACGGAACTCACCAGGTAGCGCACGGGAACTGGGACTATCAAATTGAGCCCGTGGGAGATGACGAGATCGGAACCCTGGTGGACTCCTTCAACCAGATGACGCGGGATCTCAAGCAAATCAACCTGGAGCTTGCGCGCCGCGGCAGATACACGGAGATGCTGTTGGCCAATATCGCCGCGGGTGTGATCTCCGTGGATCCCGCCGGAACAATCACGACAATCAACAAGGTTGCCGTGCGGATGCTAGGTCTGAATGAAGAACGGACGCTCGGGAAAGGTTATGCTGAAGTCTTCGAGCCCGGGCATCTTCAGGTGATGCAGGAGATTATGGAGCAGGTGCGGGAAGGAGCCAGCGTCGAGCAGGAGATCAAGATACCGCTGCCGGACCGCATCCTGACGGTGATGGTGACCGCGGCCACGTTGCGGGACGACGAAGGTCAGATCCTGGGCGTCATGATGTTTCTTGAGGACATCACCCAGATCCAGAAGGTGCAGCGAATGGAGGCCTGGCGCGAGGTGGCGCGCCGGATCGCCCATGAGATTAAGAATCCGCTGACGCCGATCCAGCTTTCGGCGGAGCGGCTCAGGCGGCGGTATGCGAAACTTTTGGAAGGCAATGGGGCGATTCTGGACAAATGCACCTCCACCATCATCAAGCAAGTCGAAGAACTCAAGAACCTCGTCAATGAATTCTCTCAATTTGCCCGGCTCCCTTCCGCTGAGCTTTCGCCGAACGACCTTAACGAGATCGTCAAGGAGGCGCTGTTTCTGTTCAAAGAGGGGCACAAGCGGATCCATTTCGAATTTCATAGCGGCGAGCTGCCCGCGCTTGACCTCGACCGCGACCAGATCAAAAGAGCGCTGATCAACCTCTTGGACAACTCCGTGGCGGCGGTGGAAGAGGGTGGCGAGGTGCGAATCTCGACATTCTATGACCCTTCCTTCGGCATCGTGCAGTTAGAAGTGGCTGATAATGGTTGCGGTCTGGCTCGAGAGGTGCGGGCGCGAATCTTTGAGCCTTATTTTTCGACCAAAAAAGACGGGACTGGCCTTGGTTTGGCGATCGTCAGCGCCATCGTGGCCGACCACCGCGGTTATATCCGCGTGCGGCCGAATGAGCCCCAGGGCACCCGGTTTATCATTGAGTTGCCGGTGCGCGAGCCCACGCAGGCGCAGGAGCTTCGCAACAAAGCCGTCTATTCGTAGTCGGGCCCAATGGGAGAGGCCGTGAGCGACCGTTTAGCGGAAAGAACCATTCTGGTCGTGGACGACGAAGACGGAGTCCGCGAATCGGTTCGGGAGATCTTGACGGATGAGGGCTACCGGGTTCTGGAAGCCGCGACGGGGGCCGCCGTTGCGGAGATTGTGCGCAAGGAGCGCCCGCGGCTGGTGCTCCTGGATATCTGGATGCCGGAGATGGACGGGATCGGACTGCTCAAAGAGATCAAGAAAATGGAGCCGGAGACCAATGTGGTCATGATTTCAGGTCATGGCAACATTCACACGGCCGTGACGGCTACCAAATTCGGGGCGTTTGATTTCATCGAAAAACCCCTTTCGCTGGACGGGTTGCTGCTCACGGTTCGAAGAGCGCTCGGTGAATCGGCGGCGATTGTGCATGAGCCGAAGCGGAAGAGCGGCGGAGCGAGGCGCCGCGGATCCAAGCCGAAGGCGCCAGAGATGCCGGCCTATCCGTTGAAGCAACGGACCTTGAAGAAGAGCGTGGTGATTTCGGGTCATGGTCTCCATTCCGGGATCAGGACCGGTCTCATCCTGCACCCGCTCCCGGCCAACAGCGGGATTCTATTTAGCGGGATTTCGGCCGATGCCACGGTTCCGGCCCACTTGGACTATGTGGGCTCGACGGGTTACGCGACCTCGCTGCGCGGCAAGGGGATCGTGGTCGGGACCGTCGAGCATTTTCTCGGGGTTTTGCACAGCTACCGGATCAGCAATTTGTTGGTCAAGGTGCAAGGAGAGATTCCAATTCTTGACGGGTCGGCTCTGGGGTTTTGTGAACTGATCGAGGAAGCAGGAATCCAGGAGCAGGAGCAGGAGTGGCCGGAGATCGCGGTGGATCGGCCCTACCGGGTGGAGACTAAGGCGGAGGAGTCGATCGCTATCGAGCCGGCGGATACCTTCGGCGTGCGCTATTATCTCGATTACCCCAAGCCGGTGGGGATTCAGGAGTATGCTTATATTTTTGACGGGCCGGAGTCGTTCAAACGCGAGATCGCGCCCGCTCGAACCTTTGGCTTTCTTCGGGACATCGAGAAACTGGAAAGGCTGGGCCTGGTAAACGGAGGCAGGCTGAGCAATTGCATCCTGCTCGACAACGAGAAGGTGATCAACACGGAGCTGCGCTTCCCCGATGAGTTTGTCCGGCACAAGATCCTGGATATCGTCGGCGACTTTTACCTTTTGGGGCGCCCGATTCGTGGCATGGTTACCGCCCGGATGACCGGCCACTCCGATAACATCGCCCTGCTTAAGAAAATCAAGAAGGGGATGGACCTCTGACTTTCGCCTTCATCCTTTAACCTTCATTATGGCGTCCGCACGGCCGTATGCTCGCCTTTTTAGCGAGCACAAGGCTAACGCGCTTCTTGCCACGCGGCGCGCTCTTGTAGAGCCGTAGTTTCAGGTTGTGAACACTTTACGGCAAAACAGCGAGAAAGTGATCCGTGCGCAGCACCTCGCGCCGGATGCCCCCGACCTGATGGAGCGCCTGCAACAAGACGATTCGATCGCCCGCGCGATTCAGGAAGTAAGAGGCCTGGTCGAAGAGATCGACAGCTACGGTTGCCTATGCAAGGGCATCGAGCGGGGCCTGGTTGACTTTCCCTGCCTCCTGGGCGGCGAGATCGTGTTTCTCTGCTGGCGTTACGGGGAAGAGAGCGTCAACCATTGGCATCGCGTCGAAGACGGCTTTGCCGGGCGACGTCCCTTGCTCGATCCCGATGAGGCCGGCGGCGCAGACGTGTCCTACCATTGAGCGCCTCTTTGTCATTTCATTCGGCGATGTTGGACTTCGGACACTATTCGGTGCTACGGCATCGATGTACGGGTTGAAATAGCTTTCCAGCCACAGGGCGGCGGTGAGGATCTCCAGCGCGGGCAGCAGCCACAGATACCGCCAAATGACAGGCTCGTTGGTAAAATAGAGGTTGACCAGCCCGACAGAGGCAACGCGGACGGCGATAATGAACGCCATCACGGCGAGCCCGCGCGCTGCGCCGCCCGCGAGCACCGCCAAGCATAAGTACAGCGAAGCCCAGAGGATCGGAAAGGCGTAGAAGGGGACAGCAAGGAAGCGAGGGCCGAGGTAAAGCCTGATGGTCACGAGCCAGCGGTGGACTTGGCGCCACCAGTCGCTGAAACGCCCCAGCGGGTAGACGATGGTTACGGGAGACCGAATCAACGCGATGCGGTAACCCTTGCCCCGCACGGCTCGTCCCAGGGCGGCGTCGATACCGATCCGGTGGCGCAGCCGGGTAAGCCCGCCGATGGCGTGGAGGACATCTTTGCGGATCGCGATGGCGCTGCCAATAGCGGCAAAGTCTGGCGCGGCAGTTAGCGCAAGAATGGTTTCATTTACGGCTAGCGCCATTAGCCCGGCAACCCAATTCATTGCTCCCTTGTAGACCGGGCAAGCATAGGACATGCCCACGCGGGGATCGAAGAGGGGACGGACCAGCTCCGCCAAAAAGCCGGGCGTGTTGCGCACATCCGAGTCGCTAAGAACCAGAACATGATGACTGCTCTCTTTGATGCCGGCGATCAGATTGAGAGTTTTTCCCAGCTCCCTTTGGTCCTGACGTTTGCTAAAGACGAGGCGGGTGGCCGGCGGAGGTTGGCAATTGGCGATGAGCCGCTGGATTAACGGCACCGCGGGGTCTTCGCGCTCTTCGACGCAGAAAATGACTTCGGACGGGGCCGGGTATTCTGACCGAATGAAGCTGACAAAGTTTTCCTCGGCTTGCTGGTCCAATCCCCGGACCGGCTTGATGATCGAGATGGGGGGAAGCTCGGCGTTTGGAGACGGCGAGTCTTCGCGTCTGCGCAGATGGCGCCAGGCCATCACATGTGCGAGGATCGTCCAGATCACGAACACGGTCAGGATGCCCAGCGTGAGCATCTCGGCCCAGATCCAATTCATCGTTTGTTCTCCGCCGACTTGTTCTAATACAGAATTGGGCTAAGATAAATGGTTGCCTGCCGTGAAAGCTCAGAAAATCCCAGATCCAGCCGCGCTCGCGGCGCGCATCAAGGAGGAAGCGCAGCGTCTCGGTTTTACGCTGGCGGGAATCTCCCGCGTTCAGTCTCCTCCGCATGAGAAATCCTTCGCCGAGTGGCTGCGCGAGGGGTTGGGAGGAGAGTTGGGGTATTTACAGCGGACCGAAGAGCTAAGGCGCGATCCGAGAAGCCTCGTTCCCTGGGCAGTTTCAGTGGTTTCGGTGGGGATGAACTATGGCACGCCATTTTCCCGTCCCGTGCAGAGGCGAGGAATCAAGGGTTGGATTTCCCGTTATGCGTGGGGAGACGACTATCACGGTCTGATGAAAGCGCGGCTGGAGATGCTCCTGGGACGAGTCCAGGAGCTTTGCGACGAACCCGTAGAAGGAAAGGTCTTTGTCGACTCGGGGCCGGTTTTGGAGCGGGATCTCGCCGGCGTCGCGGGGATCGGCTGGGTCGGGAAAAATACGCAGCTGATCTCACCCCGGCGAGGCTCTTGGTTTTTTCTCGGGGAGCTTTTCTTAAGCATCGAGCTGGCCTACGACCGGCCCATCCGCGACCGCTGTGGCCGTTGCGAGCTGTGCTTACGGGCATGCCCCACCGGCGCCTTTGTCGGTCCGTACGTTCTCGATGCTCGCCGCTGCATCTCCTATTTGACCATCGAGCTGAAGGGCGCGATCCCG
>JACPFH010000296.1 GCA_016183075.1 Deltaproteobacteria bacterium
GCGATTCCGAGACGCTCGAGCACTTGAGCGAAATGGATGCCGGCGGCGCCGCCTCCTGCCGGATCGGCATAGATGACCGACTTGGCAGCCAGCATCGATCGCTTGAACGCCTCGACCGACCCGAGGTCGGGCTTGGCCGCGCCCGAGCGGACGGCGACGCCGACTCCGACTTTGGCGACAATGACCCGGCCATCGGCGGCGATCTTGCCTTGTTTGATGAGCTCCTCGACCTGGGGGGCCGTGGTAATGGCCAGGTCGGCGCTCTCGCCCCTTTGGATGCGGTTTTTCACCGCACCGGCTGTATCGTAGCCAAACATGAGCTTGTGCCCGGTGCTTCGTTCGAATTCACCGGACAACTCGCTCAGCACCGGCCGCAGCGCAACGGCGCTCAACACTTTGATCTCCGCCGCGTTGGCGACGCTTCCCTGAGTTAAGAAGATTGTTGGAAAAAGTGAACTCGAAACCGCGACCATGGCGGCAACAGCCGCCGCGAACAAAACTTTGTCTGTTTTCATGGCAACCTCCTTTTCTCCGGCTAAAAGGCAAGCCTCGTACCAACTCCGGAATAGGCCAGGGTCACGCGCCGTAATGTATTGAACTCGAATGAGAATCTTTTAGAAGTCGGGCGGGGGCGGGCCTGCGAAGATGAGCAGGATGGTGTCTCCTATCGGAGGCGGTTGAGTCCACAAATGAGGTCGGTTGTCAGTCGATTCCAAGGGCCTTGATCAGTTTCAATAGGTAGGTTCTTCGAAGCCCCAGGAGCTTAGCTGCAGCGGCGCGATTCCCTCGCGTCTGAGCGAGAGCCCTGAGGACCAGTTCTCGTTTGGTAGCATTCATGCCTTCACGATACGAGAAGCTATCGGAGCGCGCTGTCGGCTCGGCGGCAATGATGCGTGGCGGAAGATCATGGAGCGTGACCCGAGGTTCCCGGCCCAAAACAATGGCACGCTCCATCACATTGGCCAGCTCGCGCACGTTTCCCGGCCAGTCATAGGCGAGGAGCTTTTCCTGAGCGTCCTCGGTGACGCCGGTGAAGTGCTTCTTTGTCTCCAAAGAAAATCGCTGCAAGAAAAAATCGATAAGGCCTGGGATATCTTCCTTTCTGTTACGCAGAGATGGAAGCGTAATGGGCACGACATGAAGCCGATGATAGAGATCTTCACGGAAGCGCCCCTCTTTGACTGCGCTCTCAAGGTCACGGTTAGTCGCGGCGATAATCCTGACGTCCACACGGAGCGGCTTCAGGCCGCCGACCCGCTCAAACTCCCGCTCCTGCAGGAACCTTAGGAGCTTTGTCTGAATCTCTGGCGCGATGTCTCCGACCTCGTCGAGGAGGACGGTCCCCCCGTCGGCAAGTTCGAGCTTGCCCTTTTTGAGTTGATGAGCCCCCGTAAAAGCCCCGCGCTCGTGGCCGAAGAGATCGCTCTCCAACAGCTCCCTAGAGAGTCCGACGCAATTGATGGCGACGAAGGGCTCAGCGCTCCGGTCGCTCCACTTGTGAATGGCACGGGCAAAGAGCTCTTTCCCGGTGCCGCTTTCGCCCAGAAGCAATACTGTGGCTTTGCTGGCTGCGGCCTTTTTGGCCGAATCAATCGCCTGATTCATGCTGGCGCTCTTACCCACGACCAGCCGATAGCGGTCGCCGGTCTCTTCCGAGAGGACCTCAACCCCTCTTTTCAGCCGTTCCTCACGGGCATAGACCTCGCCGGCCATTTTTTGGAACACCCGCGCCAATTGCCCCAGCTCGTCAGTTCTCTTGGCCACGTCCGTCAAGCTTTTTGGCTCGAACGCTCCAGTCTCGACCGTGGCCGCCGCAGCGGTAACACGGGCTACATCTCGCAGATATGAGACTTCCTGGTCGCGTAATCGTTTTTTCTCTAGGCAGGCGCCGATCCTGGCTCTCAGCAATACCGGGTTAAACGGCTTGATGAGATAGTCCTCGGCTCCCATTTCAATGCATCTCACGGCGCTCTCGATCTGGTCCAACGCCGAGAGCACGATAACCGGAATATCACGTACGGTCGGGTCAGACTTCAGGTGTCTGAGCACCTGGTA
>JACPFH010000306.1:0-9338 GCA_016183075.1 Deltaproteobacteria bacterium
ATATGACCATCGAAGCCAAAGGGACACAAACGGCCCGATCCCGCCTCGAACCCGAACCGATGCCACGGCGGGATTTCCTCGGTCTCGCCGCCTGGTGGTCGGCAGCGGCGGCCCTCCTTTTCGGGTTCCTGGGCTCGATGCGGCTGCCGAAAGCGGCCGTCCTTCCTTCCCCATCCAAGAAGTTCAAGGTCACCCTCCCCGAATCGCTGGCTGTCGGACAACCCTATGTGCCAGGCGGGCGATCCTCAGCCATCTACAGGGAAGGAACTGAGGTTTACGCGGTTTCCACGGTTTGCACCCATTTGGGTTGCATCGTCAAAGCGACCGAAAAGGGCTTTGACTGTCCCTGTCACGGCTCGAAATTCGCGAAGGACGGCACCGTACTGAAGGGGCCGGCGCCGAAACCGTTGCCGTGGATCGAGGTAAAGCATCTGGGCGGCGACCATTTCTCGGTCGACGAGGGAAAGACGGTCGCAAAGGGAACAACGGTGAGCGTATGAGCAAGGTTGCGGGAAGATCGAGCCCGGCAGAGGAATCGGGGCTCGGCCGTTTCATTGCAAACGCTAAAGCGGTTCCCGGCCGGCTCAAGGAGACGATGTTCCGCACGGGCGTGCCCCGCTCGGATCGGACCCGCTCGACCTTTGTGTTTGGCAACGTTTTTCTCCACCTGCACTCGGTTCGGACACACCGATGGAGCCTGCGATGGTCGACCACTTGGGGATTAGGCATCGCGTTGTCCTCGTGCTTTTTCGTTCTCCTCGCGACCGGCGTGCTGCTCATGTTCTATTACAAGCCCTACCCGGACGTCGCTTACCTTTCGATCAAAGACATCCATTTCGTGGTGCCCACGGGACGCTTCATCCGAAACATCCACCGCTGGTCGGGCAATATGATGGTGGTGATCGTTCTCCTCCATATGGCTCGTGTGTTCTATACGGCGGCTTATCGAGCGCCGCGCGAATTCAATTGGGTCATCGGCATGGGGCTTCTGGCGGTCACTCTCGGCCTCTCTTTTACCGGATATCTTCTGCCGTGGGACCAGCTCGCGTATTGGGCCATCACCATCGGCGCCAACATCGCCCAATCCCCGCGGGAGCTGACGGACGCGCTGGGGATCACGCAATGGTTTGACGTGGGCGGCTTGCAAAAATTGATCCTCTTGGGCTCCGAAGAGGTCGGAGAAGAAGCTCTCATCCGCTTCTATCTTTTTCACGTGATGATTCTCCCGTTGGTTCTGGTGGCGCTCATGAGCGTTCACTTCTGGCGCATCCGCAAAGACGGCGGCCTGGCGCGGCCGGAAGACGCGGATCGGCGGCTCGGGCCTCCCCCGGGGGATGTCTATCCGGTTTTTACAGAAGCGGCGCAAAAAACCTACAGTTTGGCCGCCCTGGTAAAAGGAAGAACACCGGTCGTGGGCCACGGGCCGGAACAGACGATCCCGTCGATGCCCCACCTCATGTTTGCCGAAGCCGCAGTGTTCATGTTGACGGTCGCTTTCTCCGTTATCCTTGCGATTTTCCTCGACGCCCCTCTAAAAGAATTGGCCAATCCGGCGGTCCCGGAGAACCCCGCTAAAGCGCCGTGGTATTTCCTCGGCCTTCAAGAACTGGTCTCCCACTCCGCCTTCATGGGAGGGATCGGCATCCCGTTGATCGTGCTGCTCGGCCTTGCGCTGATTCCTTATCTCGACAGAGAAACGGAGGGGACCGGAGTATGGTTCGGCGGTCCCGGAGGAAGGCGGCTGGTCGTCGGCTCGGCCATCTTGGGACTTGCGGCCGTATTGGCGGTCGAGGCGTTCGTGATCCGGTTCGGCTGGCTCCGGCAGTGGTGGCCCGCCGTCCCTCAGCTTGTCATTATCTTCCTCAATCCCGGAACGCTCCTCACATTTCTTTACGCCGTCTACTCCGTTTGGTGCGTTAGAAAATACAACTCGACCCGGGCCGGCGCGCTCGCTCTGTTCACATGTTTTGTTTGCGGCTTTGTCGTGCTCACCGCGATCGGATCGTACTTCCGCGGGCCGAACTGGGACTTTTACTGGTCTCCGTCACAATGGCCGGGACACTAGCGCCCTATGAGAGAAACAACATCAGACGCTTTGAACTACTGGAACTGTTTGAACGTTTTGAACCACGCGCTTCTATGGCGTTCAAGTCGTTCAAACCGTTCCAGCCGTTCGATTCGTTCAAGGATGACACACAAGTTGCTTAGATGAAGGCGAACAAACATCTGCTGCTCTGGTCGAGTCTCGCAGCGCTCCTGGTGCTCCTGGGCGCCGCCGTGCATGAAAACTTCCTGCGCGACTGGCGCGTGAACCAGCGGGGTCTCCAGGCGCGGCTTCCTTCGTCCCAAGCCGCGAAGTCGGAGCAACGGACCGTTGCGTTAGCTGCCATGTCGGAATGGCGCCGGGCGAGAGCGGTATCGAAGGCGAGCGGCTCTTCGGGCGCCATGTCGACGTCGTCCATGATCCCGCCTCTTTCGGCTGCACCGCCTGTCACGGCGGACAGGGGCGGGCCACCGATACTGCGGACGCGCATGGCGCGGTCCCTCACTGGCCGGAACCGATGCTTCCCAAAAATTATTTGTTTGCCGGCTGCGGAATATGTCACACCCATTTAAGTGTTCCCAGCCTCGCGCGACTCCAAATAGGAAGGGCCTATTTCGAGCAAGCCGATTGCCTGGCTTGTCACAAATTGGACGGGCGCGGCGGGACGCTTCGCCCCGGGGGAGCGGGAGGACAAGAGGGCCCCGATCTCTCCCGCGTCGGAGCGTATGGATTCAACGCGAACTGGTACGAACACCATCTCGAGCAAAAAAAGAAAGCCGCCTCCCGTCCTTGGACCTATGCGTTCGGCGAGCTGTCCGAGCCGCAAAGGCGCGAGATCGATGAATACCTCCGGTCTCGCGTCGGAGCGCCTGGCCTGGTGGAAGCCAAAGCCCTCTTTCATACGCTGGGATGCCGCGGGTGCCACAAAGTCCGCGGCGTCGGTGGCGACGACGGCCCGGATCTGACCGCGGTCGGAAACAGAGATCCGGGACAACTCAATTTCGCCCGGGTCGAAGGCGAACGCACGCTCGCGAATTGGCTGAAACAGCATTTCCGCGCTCCCGCCTCGGTGGTGCACGGCTCGGCCATGCCGGAGTTGGGACTGACGGAGCAGCAGATCGACCAACTGACCTTCTATATGTTGTCTCTGCGCCGGCGCAATTATCCGCAGGCTCTTTGGCCGAAAGACCGGATCCGGGCCGAGCGTTTCGGAACCAGAGAGTTCGCCACGGACGGCGCGACGCTTTACGGAACCTACTGCGCCGCCTGTCATGGCCCGAAGGGCGAAGGAATGCGCTACCCGGGTTTGCCTTCGTTTCCGTCCATCGGAAACCCCGATTTTCTTCGCCTGGCCTCGGACGATTTCCTGAGGGAGCAAATCAAGCGGGGCCGGCCCGGGCGGCGGATGCCGGCCTGGGCAGAGCAAGAAGGGGGCCTGCAGGCCGATGAAATCGGCCGGTTGGTGGCTTACGTGCGAAATCTCGGCGCCGTCGCCTATGAGGGAGATCCCAAACCCCGTCGCTGGGTTAAGGGTAACGTCGCGGACGGGAAACGCCTGTATATCGAAGCCTGCGGGATATGCCACGGGGAGCGCGGCGAGGGTCGGGAGGGGCCTGCGCTCAACAACCGGGTCTTTCTCGATCTCGCCACGGATACGTATCTCTTCAAAACCATTCAAGACGGCCGAACGGGAACTTCGATGGCCGCATTCGGCGCGGGCTCCTCGGTGCGAAGAGCTATGACAGACGCGGAGATCTCATCGCTTGTCGCGTTCATTCGAACATGGGAGGGAAAAAAATGAAGAAGTTCAGCCGCCGCGAGTTCCTGGAGTGGATGGGGGCCGCGGGATTTTCCGCGTTCGCGCTCTCGGTGAGCGACGCGTGGGGCCTTCAGGCGATTGAAAACCCGCTGGCGGCCTACCCCGATCGCGATTGGGAAAAGGTGTATCGCGATCTATGGAAATCCGACTCGACTTTTACCTTTCTCTGCGCCCCCAACGACACCCACAACTGCATCCTGAACGCTTACGTTCGCGACGGCGTGATCACGCGGGTCGGCCCGACGATGAAATACGGCGAGGCGACCGACCTGTATGGATCGAAGGTCACGCATCGCTGGGACCCTCGCGTTTGCCAGAAGGGCCTGGCCCTGACGCGACGCTTTTACGGCGACCGCCGAGTTCGACATCCCATGGTTCGCAAGGGTTTCAAGGCCTGGGTGGAAAAGGGTTTTCCGCGCGAAAAAGACGGCCGGCCTCCCAAAGAATATTTCAACCGCGGCCGGGATGAGTGGTTGCGCCTCACGCACGAGGAAGCGGCGGATTTGGTCGCGGCCGCACTGATCAACATCGCCACGACCTACAACGGCGAGCAGGGGCAGAAACTGCTGGTGAAGCAGGGATACGAAGAGGAAACCGTTCAGGCGACCAGAGGGGCCGGGACACAGGTCATTAAATTCCGCGGCGGAATGCCGCTTATGGGACTCACTCGAGTCTTCGGATTGTACCGGATCGCCGCACTGGGAGGACGGGGCTGGGACAATTACTCCTGGCACACCGATCTTCCGCCCGGCCATCCGATGGTGACGGGCCAACAGACCGTGGAGTTCGATCTCCACGCCGTGGAGCAGGCCCGCACCGTGGTGGTGTGGGGAATGAATTGGTTGACCACGAAGATGCCCGATACGCATTGGCTGACCGAGGCTCGACTGAAAGGGACCAAAGTGGTGGTGATCGCCTGCGAATATTCCGCCACCAGCCCGAAAGGCGACGAGGCGATCGTAGTTCGTCCCGGAACCACCCCGGCGCTCGCGCTCGGGCTTTGCCATGTCATCATGCGGGAGAAGCTCTACGACGGCGACTACGTCCGGCGCTTCACCGACCTCCCGCTGCTGGTGCGGGCCGACAGCCTGAAGCTCCTGCGGGCCGAGGAAGTATTCGGCACCAAACCGGCCGCTCTCAAGAACCAGACGAAGACCGTGGCCAAAGGGGACAAGGTGCCGCCCGTGGGCGCTCAGACCGACATTCTGATTCCCGAGGAGATGAGACGGGCCTGGGGGGACTTTGTCTGGTGGAATCGAAAAACATCGAAGCCCGAAGCGATCACGCGCGATCAGGTGGGGAAGCTCTCGCCCGTGGCGGATCCGCTTCTGGAAGGCTCCGTGGAGGTGACGCTCAAGGACGGAAAGAAGGTCGCCTGTCGCCCGATCTTCGACGTGATCCTCGAATACGTGAAGCACTTCGATCCCAGGACGACCGAAGAGATCACGTGGGCGCCGGCGCAAGCGATCCAGAGCCTGGCGCGGGAGATCGCTAAAGTTCCGGGGACCACGCTTTTCGCGATCGGGATGGGACCCAACCAGTTTTTCAACAACGACAACAAAGACCGCACGCAGTTTCTCCTGGCCGCGCTGACCGGCAACATCGGGAAACTGGCCGGCAACATCGGCTCCTACGCCGGGAACTACCGGGTGGCCATGTTCAACGGCGTCCCGCAATACATCGCCGAGAACCCGTTCGATATCGAGCTCGATCCCGCCAGACCTGCGCGGCCGAAGTTTTATTGGAAGGCCGAGTCGGCTCACTACTACAACCACGAGGATCATCCCCTGAAGATGGGCAAGACCATGATCACCGGAAAGAGCCACATGCCGACTCCGACCAAGTCGCTGTGGTTCGCGAACGCCAACTCGATCCTGGGAAACGTCAAGTGGCACTACAACACGGTCGTCAACGTGCTTCCGCAGATCGAAATGATCGCCGTTCAGGAATGGTGGTGGTCGACCTCGTGCGAATGGGCCGATCTGGTCCTCGCGGTGGATAGCTGGGCCGAGCTCAAATATCCCGACATGTGCTGCTCGGTCACCAACCCCTTTCTCACCGTCTTTCCCCGCACTGCGCTCGAGCGGCCGTTCGAGACTCGGGGCGACATCGAGTGCCTGGCGCTTGTAGGGAGCGCCCTGGCCAAACGGACGGGCGACTCCCGTTTCGCCGATATGTGGAAATTTGTCGAAGACGGGAAGGTGGAAGTCTACCTGCAACGAATCCTAGACCACTCTTCGACCACGAAAGGCTACAAGATCACCGATCTGGAGGAAAAGGCGAGGAAGGGGGTTCCCGCTCTCATGATGACCCGAACCAACCCCAAGACGGTCGGCTATGAGCAGGTTTACGATTCCCGTCCGTGGTACACCAAGACGGGCCGGTTGGAGTTTTACCGGGAAGAGGATGAGTTCATCGACGCGGGAGAAAACCTGCCGGTTCATCGCGAGCCGATCGATTCCACGTTTTACGAGCCCAACGTGATCGTGGCCCCCGCGCATCCTTTCATCAAGGCGAAAGGGCCCGAAAGCTACGGCGTCCAAAAGAACGATCTCTCCAACGAGGTTCGCCAGGGGCGGAACGTCGTCATGACCTGGGACGAAGCGAAAAAAACCGCCCACCCCCTTGCCAAAGACGGCTACAAGTTCGTCTTTCATACGCCGAAGTACCGCCATGGAGCCCATACCATGCCGATCGACACCGACATCGTGGCGATGCTGTTCGGCCCGTTCGGCGATGTTTACCGCCATGACAAGCGGCAGCCGTTTGCCGCGGAGGGTTACGTCGACATGCATCCCGACGACGCCAAGTCGCTCGGGATCGAGGACGGAGATTATGTTTGGATCGATTCCGATCCCTCCGACCGCCCGTTCCGCGGCTGGCAGAAGAACAAAAAAGATTACAAGTTCGCGCGGCTTCTGTGCCGGGCTCGTTACTATCCCGGAACTCCGCGAGGGGTCACGCGAATGTGGTTCAATATGTACGGGGCCACGCCCGGCTCGGTCGAAGGACATCTCTCACGACAAGATGGTCTGGCGAAGAACCCGCGAAGCCCCTATCAGGCTATGTTCCGCTCCGGCTCGCATCAATCGGCGACCCGCGGGTGGCTGAAGCCCACCTGGATGACCGATTCGCTCGTGCGAAAGAATCTGTTCGGCCATTCCATCGATAAGGGATTCCTCCCGGACGTTCATTGCCCGACGGGCGCTCCGCGCGAGGCGATCGTCAAGATCACCAAGGCGGAGGCCGGCGGGCTTAACGGCAAGGGGCTGTGGCGCCCGGCCGCGCTCGGGCTTCGCCCCAAATATGAACGCAAGGGGATGAAAGAATACCTCGCCGGGAAATTCATCGTCGCCGCAAAACCGAAGAAAGGCGGTAAAAAATAATGGCACGGGTATACAACTGGCAAATCGGCCGTGAAATGTCCTACTGGTACCCGGAGCGGCGGTCCAAGAAGCAGTTTGCCGCCGTCTTCGATACCAACAAATGCATCGCCTGCCAAACCTGCACGCTCGCCTGTAAAACCACGTGGACGAGCGGTAAAGGCCAGGAGTACATGCTGTGGAACAACGTCGAGACCAAGCCTTACGGGTTTTATCCCCTGGGCTGGGACGTGAACCTTCTCGAAAAACTGGGCGCCCAGAATTGGGACGGCCAGCGTTATGCGGGGCAAACGATCTTTGAGGCGGCGCAGGCGGGGGAGCGGGTCCTGGGCTGGCGGCCCGACGACATCGACTACGCCAACCCGAACGTCGGCGAAGACGACTGCGTGAACGCCGTGGACAGGGGCGCCTACTTCAGCGGCGTGCACAACTCCTGGTTTTTTTACCTCGCTCGCATCTGCAACCATTGCACCTATCCGGCCTGTCTTTCCTCCTGCCCGCGCGCCTCCATTTACAAAAGGCCCGAGGACGGCATCGTGCTGATCGATCAGGGGCGTTGCCGGGGATATCAGGAATGCGTCAAGGCCTGTCCTTACAAGAAGACCTTTTACAACGCGATGACGGGAACATCCGAGAAATGCATCGCCTGTTATCCCAAGATCGAGCTGGGAATGCAGCCTCAGTGCTTCGTGAACTGCATCGGCAAAATCCGCTTTGCGGGATGGATTTCCAAGCCCGAGAACGCGAGAGCGGACAATCCCATCGATTTCCTGGTGCACGTGAAGAAGGTCGCGCTTCCGCTCTTTCCCCAGTTCGGACTCGAGCCCAACGTCTATTACATCCCTCCCCTCAATGTGCCGCGGGAGTTTCTCGTGCAAATGTTCGGGCCGAACGTCGATGGGGCGCTGGAAACCTACCGAAACGCGCCCCGGGACAAAGACCTTTCCGGCCTGCTGACGCTCTTCGGCTCAACGGAGTTGATCGTCGCGAAATGGAAGCGAGTCGAGGAACAGATCATGGGCTACGACGATAGCGGCCGGGAAATCATCCGGGTTCCCCTGCGCGAGCCGACGCATGTGCGCCAGGCGTTTGACGCGGCTCGCGGCGTTGCGAGGACAAATATTTCCTAAGGAGAAGAGCCATGAAGGTTCGAGACTTTGTTCTTCCAGCCGCCGTCTTTTTCGCCGCCACGCTTGCCGGCTGCGCAAAAAAAGAACCTCCGGCCTCCGACTCCGAAGTCAAAGCCGTGTTCGAAAAAACCCTCCCTTCCACGGTCGAGGATAAGATCTGGCAGCGCGCTCCGCTCCATACGGCCAAGCTTCTACTTCAGGACATGGTGGAGCCCAGGCTGATGCAGGCCTCGACCTCGTTTGTTCGCGTCCAGTCGGTGACGGACGGGCGAAACATCGCTTTTCGTCTGAGCTGGAACGATGCGACTGTGGACGACGTGCCCGGACCCGGGCGGTTCGGGGACGCCTGCGCGGTTCAGTTGCCCGCATCGACCACTGCGGACGTTCCCGCTCCGCAAATGGGAGAAGAAGGAAGGCCCGTCGAGATCACTTACTGGTCGGCGATTTTTCAGGCGGTTGTGAACGGGCGCAAGGACGATATCAGCGCCATCTACCCTCGAGTCAAGGTCGATCACTACCCGTTCGAGGCCCCCTCCCTCAAGCCGGGATCAGCCGCGCAGCAGGAGATGGCCAAGCGCTACGCGCCGGCGCGAAGCTTGGGAAACCCGATGGCGGGGCCGCGCAAGGTCCCGGTGCAAGATCTCCTGGCCGAAGGCCCGGGGACGATTCGCCAGGCCGAAAAGAGCCTTTCCAGCGGGAGCGGAAAATACTCCCAAGGCGGATGGTCCGTGTTATTGGTCCGCCCTCTTCCGGGCGGCATTCAAGCAGGCGGGCGAACGCAAGCCGCCTTCGCAATCTGGGAGGGATCCCATCAGGAAGCCGGCTCCAGGAAAATGCGCACCGTCTGGATTCCGCTCTCGTTGGGAAGCGCCAAATGAAAAACGCCTCCGACTTCAAAACCGAGGAGCTTGTGGCGCACGCCGCGGCATGGCGTCTGGCATCTCTTCTTCTGGAGCGCCCGC
>JACPFH010000306.1:9405-15384 GCA_016183075.1 Deltaproteobacteria bacterium
CTCCGAGGTAACGGACAGGAAACTTCTATCCTGCGCAAGGAGCGCCGCTCGGGGAACAGAGGAGGCCTATCACCGGCTCTTTGGCCCCGGGGGAACCCTGTCGCCACGAGAAGCCAGCTATTGCGGCTTTGAGGACCCGGGCCGACTCATGGCTGAGCTGGCGGCTTTTTATCATGCCTTTTCGTTCCAGCCGCGACGGGAGGAGCCCTTTGACCATATATCCGTGGAGGCCGGTTTCGTCGGCTATCTGTTTTTGAAAGAGGCCTATGCCCGAATGCGGGGAGAATCGGAACCTGTCGAGATCACGAAGAGCGCGAGAGCGCGCTTCACCGATGAACATGTGGGACGGTGCGCGCGCGGGATGATCGAGCGACCGAGCGGCGCTCCGCCGTACCTGCGCAACGTTCTCGTGTGGCTGGCTGAAAAAGGGTCAGGACGCGGTAAAAGGGATGCCGGTTTGCCGTGAGATGTCGAGCAAATCATTCACCACAGGCTTTATTAAAGGGATGCCTTCCCTGCTTCGAACAGCCTCCGCTTCCCTCTCCGGATCGCCGGGGATCAGCGGCCCGCTGGTGCCGGGCGCAGGCTTGGTGCTTCTGAATACGTGAATCCATTCGTCGATCTGTTTCTTAAATTCCTCTTTGTCGATGAAGCCGTCGATTCGCATGGCGCCGAAGAAGTGGCCGATACCTTTGCCCACACTGCGCGTCGGGATCTCTTGCCTTAGAGCGAAGGGGGGCGCGAAGGGACCCCAGTTGGCGCCGCTTAAAACACAGCACAAGATATCGACCATTGCGCCAAGCGCATAGCCTTTGTGCCCTCCCGATTCCCTTTCAGAACCCAGGGGCAGCAGCGCGCCCCCATCGACCATCTTCTGAGGATCGATCGCCATACGGCCATTTTTATCGATAATCCAACCTCTCGGAAGGCGGCTCTTGTTCCGCAGCGCGATCTCTATCTTTCCGTAGGCCGCGGCGCTCGTGGCCATGTCGATGACGATCGGAGGCTCCTTGTAGCCTGGGAATGCAACGGCGATTGGATTCGTTCCGAGCATTCTTTCCGCCCCCCACAATGGGGCGACGAGCTTCGTGGAATTGGTCATGGCCCAGCCGATGAGATCTCTTTCCAGAGCCTTCAACGGATAGTAACCGGCGATGCCGAAATGGTTGGAATTGCACACGCTCACCCAGCCCGAGCCGTATTTTTCCGCCTTCTCCATGGCGATCTCATTCGCCTTGGGTCCCACGACCAGGCCCAGGCCGTTGTCGCCATCGACGGCGGCCACGCTCGTCTTCTCGCGGACAATTTTGATATTGGGCTTGGAATTGATTCTCCCTAGAGTGAGCATATCGAAGTACGTATGCAGCCGCGCCACGCCATGGGAGTCAATGCCTCTTAAATCGCTCCTGGCCAGCACATCCGCAGCCTGCTCGGCATCATCTTGCGGGATGCCGAAATGCAGGAACACCTTAGCTGAGAAATCTTTGAGGTACTCGGCGGAGAAAACGTGGAATTCTTGCTCTTCCGTCATCAGCTTCGTTTCCGGCGGTTTCCGGCTCCGTCATCTCTGGAGCTCAATATTATTGACGACATCCCTCACTCCCTCCACCTGACGCGCGATCTCTTCAGCCCGGCCCCGCCATTCAGCGGTTTCGACCGTGCCGGTCAGGTAGACGACACGGTTGTTTGTGGTCACCTGAACGCGGGTGAGGTTCGTGGCCCTATCCGCCACCAGCTTCGATTTGACCCACGTTGTGAGGGTCACGTCGTCGATGTTCCTTCCTAAGGTTTGCCCGGTCAGCGCCTGGCATCCGGTCAAAAGGGTGAGTAGCATCGCCAAAACCGCAAAACTCCTCATGGTTTGACGCATAAGCACCTCTTTGTTTTAGCTACCACACTCGCCGACCCTCTAACAATAACTCATCGGTGCCGTGCCCGATTTCAGTTTGACATGAGGGGATGCACCGGCTATTATCGCGCGCCGGATGCGCTGCAAACTCTGGAGATGGGAAAAGGGAGGAAGCCATGCGTAGTACATTCACAGCAGTGATAATCGGACTCGTTGGCCTCATTTCCTTGGGTCAACCGCCGTCCGCCGGAGCCTTTTCGGGAGAGATCTTCGAGATCACGGGAAGCGGGAAACTCTTTCACTTTGAGGCCCCGCCGACGCCGGGACAGAAAGCGCCGGTCACATCGGTCAAAGCGTCGGCCCTGGCGCCATGCATTACGGGCGGAGATGCAACCTGTACGGGTTTCCTCGAGCAGGATGCAGGCGGGAAGGCTTATGTCTATTTCGACAGCGACACTTCGTGGCGGATTGCAACAAACCCTGACGGTACTGACACGACAACCCTGACGGGCCTTGTCGCCGGCGACGGCTCCTTCATGATGTCGGGCAGGCACGAAATGTCCGAGACCGAGTTCACCATTCAGGGGAAGGTGAAGTTCCAAAAGGGGACGTTTACTCCGCTCTCGATGAATGGGAGCATCTCCGCGGTCAGCAACCTCACCTTGCATTACGGAACCGGAAAGGTCAAAACCGTCGGAGATAAGGTCAACTAATAGAAACGTCTTCAGGCACGGTACATAGGACTTCGCGCAACTCCGATCAGGGGGTTCCGAAGGGAGCGTGGCTGGAGGCCGCGGACGTCCGATTACAGACGCTACAGATCATGGCATGAACCCATCGGCCGCGGCCGGAAGACGCGTCCCCGAGGAACGCAACCCCTAGTAAGTCGTTTGCACTAGCTTTACGGCCGGTCGCGCAGCGCGGTGGCCGGGTCGAGCCGCAACACGCGATAGCCGGGGAGCACCAGCACGGCAACGGAGATCGCCAACACCCATGCCGCCGCGACGAACAGGTTGCCGGCGCGCACCACAGGATAAATGACACCCGTCCCTTCAAGGGCCCCGGGAAGATGAGCGCCAAGAGCGGAGAAGTCCACTCCGTGCCGCCCCAGCCACTGCCCGGTTACGGCCATCCCGCTTCCTATTCCGAGGATAACTCCGGCAAGGGCCAGCAGTCCGACTTCGAGAACGAGGAGGGCAAAGACTGCGCGGGGCCGCATCCCAATAGCCATCAGAACCCCGAATTCCTTTCTCCGTTCGTAGACGGACATGGTTACCGTGTTAAAAATGCCGAGAGCCACGAGCGCAAAGAGAACCGCCGAGCGGACGAGTTCCATAACGCGCAGGACCTCCATCGCCTCGAGGACTTCGGGGGCCGCCTCTCGCCATGTCTGCACCCGCAGGCCGCGAAGGGCCGGCATTGCGGCAGCGCGAGCGGCAACTCGGGAAGCCTCTAAAGCATCCCGGAGTCGCGCGATCACTTCGGTGGCGTCGCCGGCAGGCAAGATCATCGAACGGGCCACCGAACGGGGGACGTAGGCCACCGCCGCATCGAAGAAGGCCCCCCCCGTGCGAAAAATACCGACCACGCGGAACGCCTCTGCGACCAGCGCCCCGTCCTGACCTTCAACGAGCAAGCCGATTCGGTCGCCGAGGCTCACTCCAAGCCGGCGCGCCAGCTCCTGACCGACAACCATCGGCGGCGGATCCCCCGTAGCTCGGGGCGGAAGAAAACCGCCCTCAACCACCGCTCGGGGCAGCCGGGTGGTGGCCGACTCAGCATCGGGATCGACTCCAACCACGGCAACCCCTGCAGCGCCATGCGAGCTCTTGGCGAAACCTTCGAACCGGATGCGCGGAGCGGCGGCGATAACCTCCGGGTCCGTGACGAGCACCCGAGCCACGCGGGCTCCATCCGCAATTCCTACGGCCGTCCTTTCGCTGCCCTCTCCCGGTCTGACAACCAGGTGTCCCACAGAAAGCCCGAGCCCGGCGTCCAGCCGTTGCGCGACATAGCCATCCTGCAGGCCTTTGAGTAAGACGAGCACGAAGAGGCCGCCCGCAATGGAGAGGACGGTCAGAAGAGAGCGGCGCGTGTTCCTGAGAACGTTGCGCGCGGCGAACCTGGCAAGGGTCAACGCCACTGGCGAATGCGCTCTACGGTAAAGAGATCGTCGCCGACGGGCGGGTTACGCTCGAAGAAGCGGAAATCGAGACTGGATTCCCCACCGCCTGGACCAAACGTTCGCGCCTTCCAGCGAGCGGGGAGGGGAATCTCTCCGCTCCGTTCCACCGTGACCTCGCGCAAGACCTCCCCTCCCGCCGAGACGTATTCGAGTCGAACCGGGACGTGATCCGCGCGCGCGACCCAGAGCCGGACCTCCGCGTAAGGCGAAGATGAGGCGCGGGGAACAAGACGGAAGCGAAGACAGGCAAGCCCGTCCATGTTCTCCTCGCCGGCAAAGGTCACCGTAAATCTCGAGGACGGCGCCCCAAGGCTGAGAAGGTCGTCCACGGAGAAGTCACTGCCGAAAAGTCGATCGGCACCCATGGAGGCCGGCAAGTTCAGCAACAGGTCGGCGCGAGGAAAGAAGAGATAGATGCGACTGTCTCGCTTGAGCACAATCGTTCCCGCCTCCCGTGGAGAGCCATCGAGGCGGAGCAGGGATCGCCTGCTGTCCCGGTAGTAGAGCCGGACAATCAGATTCCGGCTCACTCCCGGGCGACGAATAGAAAGGATCGCTACCGCGAAGAAAGGCCCCCCAAAAAGACGGGAGTGAAGCCCTGAAAAGACCGAGGCGGCGGCGCGATCCTCCGAGGAAACGGGAGTGGGGACCGGGGCGGCAAGAGCTGCCTCTTGCGGCCCTGCGCAGAGGCAAAGAGCAGCGGCACAGGTTACCGGCGCCGCAATGTGGGCAACGACTCGGCTCAACCGTTCTCCTCTACGGCCCCGTCCTTAAGTCGGATCACCCGCCCGGCCGGCTTGATCATCCTCAGGTCGTGGCTCGCGATGACAGCCGCCATGCGCCGCTGCGCAACCAGCTCTTCCAGGAGCCCGAGCAGCGCCTCCGTGCCATCAGAGTCGAGGTGTGCCGTCGGCTCGTCGGCCACCAGAACCGCAGGGTCGCCGGCAACAGCGCGGGCGACTGCGACGCGCTGTTGCTCCCCGCTCGATAGCGCGTCGGGAAAGCGGGAGGCCAGCCCGTCGATCCCCAGGTGGTTTAGCGTTGCCTTGACCCGTAGAGCCCGCTCCGCCGATGGCAGGCCGCGCAGCGCCAAGGGAAGGTCCACGTTCTCGGCCACGGTGAGAGCCGGGCTCAAGTTGTGATCAGAGAAGACAAGCCCAAGGCGACGAAGTCGCAGTTCCGCCCGCTCTCCACGGGAGAGGCGGCTGACCTCGGTTCCTTCAATGAATATCTCGCCGGACGTGGGCGAATCTATGGCAGCAAGCAAATGAAGGAGTGTCGTCTTCCCCGAACCGGAAGGGCCCGCAACGATGACCATCTCGCCGGGGCGCACGGAAACGCTCATGTTGCGCACGGCTTCGACCGTTTGTCCTCCGCCCCGAACCATGAACCTGCGCGAAACCCCGCGCGCCTCGAGCACCGCCGCCGCCATAAAGCTTATCTACTCCTTCTGTACTTTGTCCCGAATTTCTTGGGGAGGGTACCCGATCATGACGTGTTATCTCATATCTGAAAGCGCTGCGTCCCTCAAGCTCTTATTGCTCTTCTATCTCATCAAGAGCGCTCATCTTGTTGTAGCCTGCCTCGTGTAGTAAGGTTTGGTTGGAGGTAGGGGTCATGAAACGTCGCGAGTTCCTTCTGCTCATGGCGGCCGCGCCTCTCGTTACGGTCGTAGCGGGGCGCTCCCGCTCCGCATGGCCGGCGAATGCGACAACAGACAAGTCGCTGGATAGCATCCGCAAGAACTGGAAGCAACTGCTCGCGCGGGACGCGAAAGTCAGCGTTTCTACGGAGCCTCTGCGGAAATCCAAGGCGGAATGGAAGCGGATCCTGAGCGCCGCCCAGTTCTCCGTGCTGCGCGAGGAAGACACGGAGCGCCCGTTCTTAAGCCCGCTCAACGACGAGAAGCGGCCGGGCGTCTATGTCTGCGCCGGCTGCGCGCTGC
>JACPFH010000307.1 GCA_016183075.1 Deltaproteobacteria bacterium
CGACCCGAAGATCAGGGCAGCCAGCGCCGGGATGAAACCCGCATGCTTCATCAGGACGCCGAACAAGACCAGGGAGAGGGGAAGCACGATCAGGGCCCGGAGCGACCGGCGACCCTGGATCTTCTCGTTTCTCCGGAGCCCGATGAGCGTGATGTAGATGCCGAACAGGACAAGGATCCCGCCCAGAACGCTCGGGAAGTAGCCGGGACCCATGCGCATCGTGCTGCCGAACGGGTAATCGCGCGCGATGAAGATCGACATCGCGCCGGTGCCAATCAACATAATGCCGGCCCAGAAGTCCTTGTTGTTGCGGACCTCGATTTTCATCGACACTCCGTTACGGGCAGACTTTGTGAAAAACCCGTTCATGGTTCGACATGCTCACCACGAACGGACGGCGACACACCAGAGTTCATATACGTAACCGTTCGTCCTGAGCGCGTCGAAGGGCGAACGGCATGCTTTCACACAGTCCAGCGGGAATGCGATTCCTGATTCCTGCTGTTGCTTCTATTCCACTTTGATGTTGCCCTCTTTTACGACCCGCGCCCATTTGGCCGTCTCGGCCGTGATGAACGCGCCGAACTCGGCCGGCCCCATCTCGTCCACCTCCGCGCCCTGCTCCAGAAACCGCTTCTGTATTTCTGCCAGATTCAGGATCGCTGTCAGCTCCCTGTGCAGCCTGCCCACGATCGATGGCGGTGTGCCGGCCGGTGCTAGGACACCCCACCAGTTGTTCGCTTCGTACCCGGATACGCTGGCCTCCGCGATCGTCGGCACATCAGGCAGGACGACGCTGCGCTTCGCTCCGCCCGTACCCAGCGCCTTGACCTTGCCGGACTTGATATGGGGCATAAACTGAATGAGTGAGCCGAGGGTGGCCTGGGTGTGGCCTCCGATCAGGTCGATCATCGCAGGGCCACCGCCTTTGAACTGCACGATGGCAATATCGATGCCGGCGAGCATCCTGAAGAGCTCGGTCCCCAGATGCTGGAAGCTGCCGACGCCCGCCGCTGCGAAATTCAGCTTGCCGGGTTGTTGCTTGGCGAGCGCGATCAGATCTTTCACCGAGTTGACCGCAACGCTCGGATGGACGGTGAGCACGTTGGGCCCGGTTCCGAGCTTAGCGACCGGGGTGAAAGCCTTGATCGGGTCGTACGGCAGCTTGTAGAGGGAAGCATTGATCGCGTATGCAGAAGAGATGATCAGCAGCGTGTGACCATCAGGCTCTGACTTCGCCGCGATTTCCGTGCCGATTACGCCTCCGGCCCCGCCGCGGTTGTCCGCGATTACCTGCTTGCCGAGGCGTTCGCTCAATTTGCTGGCGATCAGGCGCCCGACGATGTCGTTGCTCCCGCCCGGCGGAAACGGAATGATGAGCCTGACCGGCTTCGCCGGATAGGTCTGCGCCGCCGCCGTCCCGGAACAGAGCGCAACCGTAAAAGCCAGCAGAATCGTGAAGGGACTTTGCGCGATTTCTTTCATTTCTCTCCCCCTTTGTTTTTCATTCTCTTTGCGCCGTCTTCTCCGCCTGCAAAGTGTATTCCCTATACAATGATCTACTGAACCAGATCAAGGCGAAGGTCCCGCTATTGGATAGTTGCGGTTGAGGTGAACATAAGGGCTGCGCCGGGAAATCCCTAGAGACCCTTATAGAGTATCAAATCGAGCAGGGGATTTTGGATCGACGGCCAGACAGAGAAAGCCTCTTCTTCCCTGAGGCGCTCGACGTTTAGGCAGATAGAATCTTTACGCCAGCTTTTCTCGCCGCCGCAGTGAGTCGTCGGTCCAGCGTCGCGAGCCCCACATTCCTTCGCTCAGCCAGTTCCAAGTACGCGGCATCATAAGCAGACAGGGAGTACTCGCGTGCCAGGGCCTGAATGCGCCGCACGACATCCAGGCTAAGGTCGACATCGGTTTTAATGGGGAGCGTACTATAGATCTCGACTACGCGCTTGCTCTCGCTCTCTGCGAGTCTGTGTCGTCGTTGCGCCATCGTAAGAGCATTTGAAATTTCGTACCACCACAATGCAGGAACATAAAGAACGCTTTGCGGAGAAAGATGTGCCAGGAATTTGTCGGCGCGGGCTGATGTCTCATCGGGAAGCACCCAAGCCAGCGCTACGGAACAGTCGAGTACCCCCTCCATCAAAAGCGGCGACCCTCTTCGACCAACTTGCGGACTTTCACCCTTCCGGGAATGCGCTTGCGAATCTCGCGAAACTCCGCCAACACTTTGCTTAGGTCCACTGCTTCGCCCTCGTCTATCGGAGGAACCAAACGGGCCACTGCCTTACCGCGCCTGCGGATAACGAAAGACTTTCCGCGTGCTGTCTCTCGCAGCAATTCTGAAAGACGGGTTTTAGCCTCGAATGCCCCTATCTCGGCTGCTTTACCGCCCATGAAGATCACCTCCTGAACACTTTCGAACTAGTCTATTCAACTGGTAGGATGATTTCAAGGGCAGTTGGTGCTGTTCCGCCATCGATTGATGCGCGGGGCTGTGTTACAGGAAAGACATCGGTTATCTGAAGTGGCGGCATTCCGGGGTGCCCTGCATCGAGTGCGACTCGGGCTTTAAAAAAATAATTCGCTTGCTTGGACGGGCTCAGCATGAACGGAAAATGATCCAATGTTTTTAGCTCCTCCCCGTTCGCCCTGAGCTTCGTCGAAGGGTGAAGGGGGAGTTTTTCAACAGTCCCAGGAAAGGATGACGATGAAGATCGCGGTGATTGATGATTATCAAGACGCGTTCCGCACGCTCCGGTGCTATCAGAAGCTCAAGGGGCACGAGGTGCTTGTTTACAATGACACGGAAAAGGATCCGGCTCGTCTCGCCGAGCGGTTAAAAGACGCCGACGCGGTCATCCTGACCCAGCAGCGCTCGCCTTTTCCGCGCGCTCTGATCGAGCGGCTGCCCAAGCTGAGACTTATCAGCCAGACCGGGCGCACGACGGGACATATCGACATCAAAGCGTGCACCGAGCACGGCATCGCGGCAGCGTCACGCGTGAGGACCTTGCGCGCATGAAGCCCAGCGCGCTCATCGTCAACACGAGCCGCGCCGGGATCATCGCTGAAGGCGCGCTGGTGGAGGCTCTAAAGGCCGGTCGCCCGGGCACTGCGGCGGTGGATGTCTTTGAAGATGAGCCTGTCCTCGGCGCCGTTCACCCGCTGCTCAAAATGGATAACGGGGTCGCCACGCCGCACCTGGGCTACGTCGAGAGGGAGAACTACGAGCTTTACTACGGAGTCGTGGTCGATCAGATCCTCGCGTACACGACCGGCAATCCCATCAACGTGCTCGATCCCGAGGCGGTGAGAAAAAAGTAAAACTCGTTACCTTGCAATTCTCACGCGGCAAACTTCGCCGTCGCG
>JACPFH010000308.1 GCA_016183075.1 Deltaproteobacteria bacterium
CGCGCCTTCCCCTTCGGCCGCTTGCTCCTCTGGGAGCCAGACCTCCTCTTGCGTTTCCATCTCCTCAACGCCAATTTCTTTGAGCTCTTCGCCGTACTCCTGCGAAAAGCCCTCCTCATAATGCGCTCTCGATTTCATTAGTTCTCCCTCGTGTTTACGAATTGTTCTTCCTTCATCACCTTAGGCGGCTTCGACCTCAACGAGATCGAGTTCCGGATAGGCCAGCGCTTTTCCAAGATCCTACTGCCTCTCCTGTGTTTTACTCCCATTCATTATTCGTGCCAGCGTTGAGACGATCGGTATAGGAAGCCGGATGTGCCCTTATGACCCGCAAGGTCAACAATGGCTGAAAGATAAACGGGATTTAGAGTTATCAAACAAATGTTTGTACCGGGATAAGAGTTCCAAACCCTTTGCTTCGGATCATGGCCGCTGATTTACACTGTGGGGGATCGGACGCGCTTAATGGCCGGTACACAGCGACAGAACAAATCTTACTATAATACGTTATTACTATCCTGTCAATATCGAGGACCGTCTCCAGGAATTTAGCCAACTGCCCGCATTTCGGGCCTTTTTGCTAAGCAGGGTACCCCTTCCCAATTGTGACATCTCCGATGGCCTTGATTTTCCCAGCCTTGGGAACCCGATTTGAGTGATAGCCCGGTTTTCGGCTTTTGCCGATCTTCTTTTACTCTCTCTATTGGCTTATTTTTTGCACATGCCACGATTGAAAATTTTCCTTTGCCTCGCCGGTAGCTGGCCTCTATGGCGCGCGAGATTATCGAAAAAAAGTTGGCGGACTTACCCGTTGTGCCAAACATGGTCGACTATGAGCGGACGCGCGCAGGCTTTACATGGGAGACGGCGGGAACGGAACTGGAAGGCCTTCCAGTCGGTCGCGGGCTCAATATTGCGCATGAGGCGGTGGACCGGCACTCCCATTGTCCACGCCGCGATCACCTGGCGCTCAGGTGGTTGGGAAAGCAGGGAGAGGTGCGCGATTTCAGCTACGGAGATCTTGTGGATCTGAGCAGCCGTTTCGCCAATGTGCTCAAGGGGCTTGGCGTCGGGAAAGGAGACCGCATCTTTACCTTATGCAGCCGCGCTCCCGAACTCTACATTTCTGCCCTCGGAACGCTCAAAAACCTCGGCGTCTTCTGCCCGCTTTTTTCGGCTTTTGGTCCCGAACCCATCCAAGAGCGGCTTTCGATCGGAGAAGGAAGAGTTCTCGTAACCACCGAGGCTCTCTATAAGCGCAGAAAGATCGAAGAGCTTCGAAAGTCGCTTCCTCGGCTTGAGCATGTCTTGCTTATAGGAACTAAGGGCCCTTCACTTCCCGGCACGTTCTCTTACCACACCCTCATGGCCGAGGCCTCTGGTCATTTTGAAATCCCCCCCACCGACCCGGAGGACATGGCGCTCCTTCACTTTACCAGCGGAACCACGGGGAGACCCAAGGGGGCGATCCACGTCCACCAGGCCGTGATTGCCCACTACGTTACGGGTAAGTACGCTCTCGATTTTCATCCGGAGGACATTTTCTGGTGTACGTCGGACCCGGGGTGGGTAACCGGCACCTCCTACGGGATCATCGCTCCCCTGACCCATGGTATCACCAGCATTGTCGACGAGGGCGAGTTCGACGCCGAGAGATGGTACCGGATCCTGCAAAACGAAAAGGTGACGGTCTGGTACACCGCCCCAACCGCCGTGCGTATGATGATGAAGGTCGGAAAGGATACGGCGCGTAAGTTCGACTATCGAAACCTCCGATTTATTGCCAGCGTGGGTGAGCCCCTAAACCCCGAGGCGGTTTTCTGGGGGCTTGAGGCCTTCGGCCTCCCGATTCACGATAACTGGTGGCAGACTGAAACCGGCGGCATCATGATTGCCAACTACCCGGCAATGAGTATCAAGCCTGGTTCTATGGGCAAGCCTCTTCCCGGTATCCAAGCGGCCATCGTCCACCGGTATAAAGACGGCACAGTTGAGGTGATCGAAGAGCCCGACACTCAGGGAGACCTTGCGCTGCGGCCTTGGTGGCCATCCATTTTTCGCGGCTATCTCCGCGACGAGAAGCGCTATCGGGACTGCTTTGCGGGCGGCTGGTACATCACGGGAGACCTCGCCAGGCGCGATCCTGAGGGCTATTTCTGGTTCATCGGCAGGGCCGATGACGTCATCAAGTCAGCCGGCCACTTGATCGGTCCCTTTGAAGTGGAAAGCGCCCTGATGGAGCATCCGGCCGTGGCCGAAGCCGGAGTCATCGGAAAGCCTGACCCCGTCATCGGAGAGATGGTGAAAGCCTACGTCTCGCTGAAACGCGGCTATGGGCCAAGCGAAAGTCTTAAAATGGAAATCCTCGGCTTTGCTCGCACACGACTCGGCCCGGCCGTTGCTCCCAAGGAGATCGAGTTTAGAGACAGCGTTCCCAAGACCCGAAGCGGAAAGATCATGCGCCGGCTCCTCAAGGCCCGGGAGCTTGGACTTCCCGAAGGAGACATTTCGACTCTGGAGGGCGAAGAATGAATCTGCGTGCCAAAGACTCTACGCCTGTCCTTCAGCGCGATCATGGGCTTCACTTGCTGCGCGAAATGCTGCGGGTCCGCCGCTTCGAAGAGAAGTGCGCGGAGCTTTACGCAGCGGCGAAAATTCGGGGTTTTCTCCACCTCTACATCGGTGAGGAAGCCGTCGCCGTGGGGGTCATGCAGGCGCTTGAGCCGCGGGATGCCGTCGTCGCGACCTACCGGGAGCATGGGCACGCCCTGGTCAGGGGTGTCTCTGCTGCGTCCGTCATGGCGGAGATGTGTGGAAAGGTGGAAGGCTGCTGCCGCGGGCGCGGCGGCTCCATGCACATCTTCGATGCCGCCGCGCGCTTCTATGGTGGAAATGCCATTGTCGGCGGCGGTCTCCCTTTGGCCGTGGGGCTTGCTCTGGCCGACAAGATGACGCGGCGAAAACAGGTCACAGCCTGTTTTTTCGGCGAAGGAGCTGTGGCCGAGGGGGAATTTCACGAATCCATGAATCTAGCCGCTCTGTGGGGCCTGCCAGTCCTTTTCTGCTGTGAAAATAACCTCTATGCGATGGGGACGGCGCTGGAGAGGTCCGAATCCGAGACCGATCTTTGCCTTAAGGCGGCAAGCTTCGAAGTTCCCTCCTGGCCGGTGGATGGAATGGACGTCCTGGCGGTCGAAGAGGCCGCGAGACAGGCGGTGGCGGCAGTCAGATCGGGAGGAGGGCCTTATTTTCTGGAGTTCAGAACTTACCGCTTCCGCGCTCACTCTATGTTCGATCCCGAGCTGTACCGCACAAAGCAGGAAGTAGAAGAGTGGAAAAAGAGAGACCCCATACCGAACTTCGAAGCCCTACTCAGGGGACAGGAGCTCCTGAGCGAAAAGGAAATGGAGATCATGGAGACGGAGATCGCCTCTGAGATCACTCAGGCGGTGGAGTTCGCCGAGGCGGGAAGCTGGGAGCCGATCGAGGAACTCACCCGCTTCGTCTACTCCGAGGGACCGAGACCATGAGCGCGAAATCTGCAAAAATGAGGACCACCTACCGGGAGGCGATCCGAGCCGCTATTCGGGAAGCCCTGCTCAGGGACGAGCGCGTTTTCCTTATGGGAGAGGACGTGGGCCGCTATGGTGGCTGCTTTGCCGTCAGCAAAGGATTGCTTGCGGAGTTCGGCTCCGAGCGCATCCGCGATACCCCGCTTTCGGAGTCGGCCTTTGTGGGAGCGGGAATCGGCGCGGCATTGGGCGGAATGAGACCAATCGTGGAGATCATGACGGTCAACTTCAGCCTCCTCGCCCTCGATCAGATTCTAAACAATGCAGCAACAATCCTTCACATGTCGGGCGGTCTCTTTAACATCCCGCTCGTTATCCGCATGACCACGGGCGGAGGGCGGCAGCTTGGGGCCCAGCATTCCCACAGCCTGGAGGGTTGGTATGCGCATATCCCTGGGATCAAAGTGCTCACGCCGGCAACGCTGGAGGATGCCCGGGGAATGCTCTGGACGGCTCTCGAAGATCCGGATCCGGTTTTGATCTTCGAGCATGGCTCCCTTTACAACATGGAGGGGGAGATCGGCGGTGATGCTGGAGCTGTCGAAATCAGCCAGGCGGCCTTGCGCCGGCCGGGAAGCGGAGTGAGCCTCATCACCTACGGCGGAACGCTGGGCAAGACATTGCAGGCGGCCGAGGTGCTTGAAGCAGATGGAATTAGCGCCGAGGTTATCGATCTACGTACTCTGAGGCCCCTCGATACCCGGACCATCATCGATTCCGTAACTAAGACGCACCGGGCGGTGATTATCGATGAGGGATGGCGCAGTGGCAGCATCTCCGCCGAGATCACGGCGCGGATCGTTGAGAATGCTTTTTACGAGCTGGACGCTCCCGTTGCCCGTGTGTGCAGCGCCGAAGTGCCCATGCCCTACGCCAAGCACCTTGAAGAGGCGGCCTTGCCGCAGGTTACCGCGATCGTAGCCGCGGCCCGCCAAGTGATGGGTCGCCATGGGTGAGTTTCGCATGCCTTCGTTAGGTGCGGACATGGAAGCGGGCACGCTTGTGGAGTGGCGCATCCGTCCCGGTGACGGGGTCAAGCGGGGTGACATCGTGGCCCTGGTAGAAACCGAAAAGGGCGTCATCGAGGTCGAGATCTTTGCAAGCGGGATCGTGGATTCGATCTTGGCATCACCGGGAGAAAAGGTCCCCGTCGGGACAGTTCTGGCCACCATCCGCGTGGAAGGTGAGCCGGCTGAGGCCGCTGCGCCTTCCGAAAAAAAACCACCGGAGGTGCCCAAGCCTGCAGCGCCGGCCCCGGAGGCTCCCGCATGGATAGCCCCGATCAGAGAGGCTAGGACTGCTCGCCCGCTCGCTTCTCCCGTAGCACGACGAAGAGCCGAGGAGTCGGGCCTGGACCTCTCGTCGGTTACGGGAACGGGGGAGGGGGGGATTATCACGCTTGCAGACGTAGAGGGAGCGCCTTCCAGGATTGAAGAGAAGGCCAAGCGCTCCTTGGCTACAGCCGACCAGCTCACGGCTATGCGCAGGGCTATCGCCGCGGCTATGACAAGGTCGAAGCGGGAGATCCCGCATTACTATCTTGCCACTCCGATCGGCATGAGCCGAGCCGTGGCGTGGCTCCGGGAAGTGAACCTCGGGCGGCCCGTGACGAACCGGCTTCTCTACTCCGTTCTCATACTTCGGGCCGTGGCTCTGGCGCTCAGGGATTTTCCCGAGATGAATGGCTTTTGGCTCGACGGTGCCTTCAAGCCGGGCTCGGGCATCCATGTCGGCATAGCTATCTCGCTCAGGCAGGGAGGGCTTGTGGCGCCCGCGATCCATGATGTCGACAAGAAGGATCTGGAGGAGCTCATGCGCTCCATACTGGATCTCGTGAACCGGGCGCGAACGGGAATGCTGCGCAGCTCCGAGCTTTCCGACGCTACGATCACGGTTAGCAATTTGGGAGAGCAAGGGGTTGAGACCATCTTTGGCATCATTTACCCGCCCCAAGTGGCCCTGGTTGCCTTTGGCGCGCTCACCGAGCAGCCGTGGGCCGAAAACGGCATGGTGGGTGCGCGGTCGGTCATCATGGCCGGCCTTTCGGCCGATCACAGGGCGAGCGACGGCCACCGAGGCGGGCGGTTTCTTTCGGCCATCGATCGCTTGCTTCAGGAGCCGGAGAAGCTATGAGGACCAGGGAAGAGCTGAGAGAGGTTGTCCTTCGCGTCCTGGGTAGAATCGCGCCTGAAGCCGACCTCAAAGCTCTCGGTCCTGCCGAAAGCCTCAGAGAGGAATTGGATATCGATTCTGTGGACTTCCTTAATTTCATGATCGGCTTAAACGCGGAGCTTGGGGTCGAGATTCCCGAGGCAGATGCGCGCAAGCTCTCAAGCCTCGAGGACTGCATATCCTATCTCCTGTCCAACGCCGAAAGCCGTTAAGGGGGTTCTTTGCATGCAGCACAAATCACGCCGCCGACGTTCTGGAATTTCTCAGGTACCGCATGGGGTACGACGTTGAACTGGCGGCGAGTCCTCGCACAATTGCGATTCCATTTCTGGTGATTTCTGCAATGATGAGAAAATTTGGCCCGCACCTTGGCGGTATAAGGCGCAGGGTCAATGGCACAATGTTTGCTGTCCCTATGTTCGGGCATAGCCCGCAAAGTGAGACACATAAGGGAGGATAAAACCATGGCAAAGCAGGAGAAAGAAAAGCGCACCCGGGAGATAGCTCCGTGGCGGCCGTTTTCCGAGATGGCGCGTTGGGAGCAGGAGGTAGAGCGGATGTTTGATAATGTCTTTGGCAGGCGACTGCGTCCGATTTGGGATGAACGCTGGTGGCCTTCGCGGGGCGCCGGCATTTCCGTCCCCATTGTAGATCTCTATGAGGAGAAGGACACAATCGTGGCCAAAGTTGAGCTTCCGGGAATGGGAAAAGACGACGTCCATGTGAACATCACGGATCATCTCCTGACGATCAGGGGAGAGAAGAAAAAAGAGGAGGAGATCAAGCAGGAAGATTACTACCGTTCGGAGCGCGCGTTCGGCTCGTTTACCCGAACTTTAGAGCTGCCGAGGACGGTTCAAGTTGAAAAAGTACAGGCCTCGTTTAAAAACGGGGTCTTGGAGATCCGCCTGCCAAAAACCGAGGAGGTCAAAAGGAAGGAAATCAAGGTCAAAGTTGACTAACCGAGAGGAGGGACCATGTACAGCAAAATTTTGGTGCCGCTCGACGGGTCCAAGCTTTCCGAGGGAATCCTTCCCTACGCGCGGTCCATGGTTAAGGCCCTGAACATCCCGGTCGAGCTCTTGGTTGTGATCGGACCGGAGGTGATCTCGACGTTTACCGATCCCGGACGGGGGCGTTACGTCGATGTGGTCGAGGCCGACATGAAGCGCAATAGCCTGGAATACCTAAAAACGAAAGCGCGGTCGTTCCCGGTCCCATCCCACGTTACCTGTTCCACAGAGATAGGCAGTGCGGCCGAAGCGATTGTGGAAAAGGGCTCCGCCGATTCCGATACGCTGATCGCGATGGCAACCCATGGGCGCTCCGGCGTTCAGCGCTGGCTCCTGGGCAGCGTGGCCGACAAAGTGCTCCGCGCGACCGCCAACCCTCTGCTGCTCGTGCGATCCGTCGACGGGGATTCAACCGAGGGCGGGGCGATGCTGAAAAAGATCGTCGTTCCCCTTGACGGTTCCCAGCTTGCGGAAACGGTCCTGCCCCACGTCAAGCCTTTGGCGCAAGAGATGGGGCTGGCGGTCGTCCTCTTGCGGGTTTACTCATTGCTTACCGGAGGCTACATGGTGGAAGCCGAGGCGTACACCCCAGCCTTGGACAAAATCCTGGAGGAGATCAAAGCGGAGGCGACGACGTACCTGGAAGAAAAAACCAGGCAGCTCACTCGGGAAGGGCTGAAAAACGTTTCCTATATGCTGTTGGAGGGCGACGCTGCCGGGGGCATCATTGACTTCGCCCGGAAAACACCCGACAATCTCATCGGGATGTGCACGCACGGAAGGTCTGGGGTCGGTCGGTGGATGCTTGGGAGCGTGACCGATCGCGTGGTTCGCCACGGCGGTGACCCGGTGCTGATTGTGCGAGCGGCCGCGCGAGCTTAGGGAGTTGACGCGGCCGAGCGGGAGGCGCGCGGGGTGCAGCTTGTAAGCGTGAGAATCGACAAGCCCGATGAGGTCAACTTCATTCTGGGCCAGAGCCACTTCATCAAGACTGTCGAAGATCTCCACGAGGCGATGGTCCAGGCGATTCCGGGCGTCAAGTTCGGAATTGCGTTCTGCGAATCATCAGGGGCGCGCGCTGGAGCGGCACAGACGAAGCTATGATGGAGCTCGCCAAGCGCAACGCCGTTGCTCTTGCGGCGGGCCATTGCTTTATCCTTTTTTTGGCTCCCGGTTTCTTTCCTGTTAGCGTTCTCAATGCGATCAAGATGGTCCCGGAGGTGTGCCGCATCTTCTGCGCGACGGCGAACCCGGTGGAGGTCATTCTCGCCGAGACCGAGCAGGGGCGCGGGATCCTGGGAGTCGTCGACGGCGGCGTGCCGCGAGGGATCGAGGGCCAGAGCGACATCGCCTGGCGCAAAGATCTGCTGCGCAAAATCGGCTACAAGTTGTGATGCGACAGTCCCGAGGCCCGCGTTCCCTTTAGGACTCATGAGCAGAAAGGAAATCTTCAGAATCAGGTTGTCTCCTTCGATTCCCAAAAGGGAGACGTTTTGTTCGAGGAAAGAGTATTCCTTGTTGAGCAGAATCTCCTTCACCCGCGCGCGCGTGAGAGTTTCTTTCTCGCCTAAGAAGCCCGCCATGGTTCCTCCTCATCGTTTTCCAGTTTGCGCAGGGTCATCCTAGGAAATTCAAAAGATAACCCCGGCGGCGATAATACTTTTTCGCCTCCTCGAATACCAGAAGCAGAACGGTGCCGTGAAAGGCGAACAGGTAAACGTGCCACGGAACCGGCGCAAAATAGTAGATCCGGGAGAGAGGCGTGTAGAAGAAAAGGTAGCAGAGGAAAAGTTCGAAGAGGATGCCGAGGTCGATGAGAGGGTTGGAGACAAAGTTTAACACGACGTAGTGGCGCTCCAGGAAGCGCGCCAGGCGGGCCGCGAGCGGAGAGAGCACAGGCCGCTCGAGGATCATCCCGCCGCGGGAGATCACCATCAACAGGAACTTGAACGGGAGCAGAGCTAGCTGAGTGAAGAGGGCGAAAAAGGCCCGGGTTGCCTCAGGCTGGGTGGCGGCCGTGATGCGGTAGTCGATCTTTACCTGAGCGACGTAAGGTCGAGGCCGCCAGGTTCTTAGGGCGCGCAAGATTTCGCCCCGGGACAGAGGACTCAAGAAATCGCGGCTAAATAGGGAAGTCTTCCGCGAGCGCTTACAGAGCACGTTGGCGATTTGGGTGGTTACCGTGGGGAAAAAGTAGGCGGTTAGCGTCTGAAGATAGGCCGAGGAGGCTTGACTCAGTTTAAGACCGGCGGGAGACGCGGGCATGGAGGATAATCCCGATCCCGGTCGCCAATAGCCCAAAATCCAACCCGTGTAGAGGTAGGTTGCGAAGCAACTCAACGCGAGCAGGCTTCCCTGAAGAAAGTAGGAGCGGAGTATGAATTCGAGGGAAAGAAGTTTTTCTTCCCGGCGCCGCGCCGGGCGCTCCATGAGCCCCTTTTCCGGAGGCTCCATTCCCAGACCCATGGCCGGGATGAGATCGGTGCCGACGTCCACGGCTAAGACTCCCATCACGGTCATTGCCAGCGGCGCGCCGGGAAAGAGCATCCATAAGATATATGGGTACATCTCCTGCGGATTGCTGTTGAATATGTAGGCCATGAAGCGCCGAATGTTTTCGAAGATAGCCCGGCCCTCTTCAATGGCCGCAACAATGGAGTTGAAGTTGTCATCGGTCAGGATCATGTGCGCCGCTTCCTTGGCCACGTCGTTTCCGCGCACGCCCATAGCGATGCCGATGTCGGCTTTCTTTAAAGCCGGCGCGTCGTTGACCCCGTCTCCGGTCACCGCCACGATCTCTCCCATCTCTTTGAGCAGGGATACGATCCGGAGCTTATGCTCCGGCGAGACGCGAGCGAAGATACTTTCCCCTCGGCCCAGGATCGCCTTGACTTTGTCGTCCCCCATCTCGGAAATCTCCGCGCCCGTAAAGATGCTTAAGGGGGTGTTTGCTCCAAGTCCGATTTCATGGCCGATGCTTGCCGCCGTCAAGGCATAGTCGCCGGTGATCATGAGCACGCGGATGCCGGCGCCGTGGCAGGCGCGGATGGCCTCCGGTACTTGTGGGCGGATCGGATCGGACATGGCAGCGAGCCCCAAAAAAACCAGCCGGTTCTCGACGTGCTCGGCCGCATAAGCCTCCTGGGTCTGCAATTCGGGGTCATCGCGGTAGGCGAGCGCGAGGACCCGAAGTCCCCGGCTTGCAAGGGCGTCGTTTGCCGCGATGATTCGCTGGCGATCGGCGTTCTCAAGAGGGCGCGAGACTCCCCCAGCAAGAATCCGATCGCAGCAAGCGAGAGTTTCCAGCGGCGCGCCTTTAACGTACACGGTTTTTTGCTGCCGGCCCTCGAGCTTGGCGACCACGCTCATCCTTTTGCGCAGGGAATCGAAGGGATTGAGGTGGAGGCGATGGTGGATTCCTCGTATGCCACCCTTCTCAGCCAGACAGAGGAGCGCTCCTTCCGTGGGATCTCCCACAAGCCGGTAGCCGGCGACGGTTTTCTCAAGCCGCGCGTTGTTACAGACGAAAGCGCACTCCAGAAGACGCCGTAAGGCAGCCCACGAGGAGATTCCTTCCACGGAGATTTTCTTCCCCTCCACAGAGAACTCGCCCCGGGGCATGTAGCCGACTCCCGAGACTTCAACGGACTGGGCGTCCACGTAGAGATGATTGACCATCATCAAATTCTGGGTCAGCGTTCCGGTCTTGTCGCTGCAGATCACGGTGGTGCATCCCAGGGTTTCCACGGACGGGAGGCTTTTTACCAGAGCGTTCCTTTTCGCCATCCGGGTGACACCCATAGCCAGCGATAAGGTGACGGTGGGGAGGAGGCCTTCAGGAACGTTGGCAACGAACAGTCCGATGAAGAAGACAAAGGCCTCAACAAAGGAGAGGCCGGCAACGAGCCAGCCCAACAGGAGAAAGGAGAAACCCAAAGCGCCGGCCAGAGCGGAGATGGCCAGGACCGTAGCCCGCAACTGGTTTTGGAGCGGGCTCTCCGCGACGCGGATGGCCTGGGTGAGATCGGCGATCTTGCCGATTTCCGAGTGCATTCCCGTGCCCACGACGACGCCCCTGGCGCGGCCCCTGACCAGAGCAGTCCCAGCAAATACGATGTTGGGAAGCTCGATCCAGAGAAACTTGCCGGGCAGCAGGATGGGCTGGTCGGATTTGTAACGCCTTGCGGGGTGGGATTCTCCCGTCAAGGTCGAGTGATCCACCTCCACTTCGTAAGCCTCGATAAGCCGGGCATCCGCCGGCACGAGGTCGCCCTCTTCAAGAAAGATTAAGTCTCCGGGCACCAAGGCGGCGGCGTCGATTCCCGTGCTCTGTCCGTCACGGATCACCCGGCATCTGTGAGCGATCATATTTTGCAGCAGCTCCACGGCCCGGTCCGACTTCTGCTCCTGAAGAAAAGAAAAGAACCCGTTGACGAGAATGACCACCAGGACCGCGATGCCGAGCTGGGGCATATCGACCCCGGGCATGAAGCAGAGCAGCGTCGCGAGCCAGAGAAGGACGGCGAAGAAGCTGAAGAAGTTTTTCAGGAGCTTGAGATACCAGGGAGTTCTCCGGGCTCTCCTGAGAATGTTCGGCCCGTAGTGTTCGAGGCGGCGGCGGGCTTCCGCCTCGGTCAGCCCCTGCTCGAGATCCGTCTGGAGTTCGAACGCGATCTGCGCCTGCGTGAGGTTCAAGTAAGTGGCCTTTCCTGCAAACTGCTCGCCTCGAGCGACGACTCTCAGGACGCCCGCGGCATCGCGCTGCGCCACGAGCTCATGCCTGATCGCTGGCAGAAGCGAGCTGAGGCGCTGGAGGAGCTTGAGATGTTCCTCGGTCTGCTCCGCGGGCGTGACGAGCAAGAGGACGATCTGGACGCGATGCTGGTTGAGCCTTACTCCTTCGCGGGATAGCCCCAGGATCAATTCGGGTCCAGGAAGGCCTTCGAGCCGGACATGGGGGATGGCAATGTGGCTCCCGATGTAGCTGTATGCATCGGCTTTTGCGCTGGCCAGTCCCGATCGCAGCTCGGGCAGTCGATCTGGGGAAGAAAAACGGCGCAGCGGGGATTCCAAAGCTTCGGGGAAAGATCCTTTGAGGTCGAAGATGATTTTCTCTGCGCGAAGAAGCTCGACGATCATCTGGGCTCGTGGCTAGGCCGATCTTCAGCGGACGCGCGCTGGTTGAGTGCCCTTGCTCCCAAATGGAGGAAGGCGGCGGCGATCGCTACGCCGAGAAGGGCAGGCTCACCGAGGTCGTAACGCCCCGTAGCCTTGCCCAGAATCAGTAGAGAGAGTAAAAGCGCCGTGTGTTTGCTGAGTTTGAGCAAAATCGCGGCGAGGACAAGGCGTGCGGGTAGGTGATTGTGTCTAGCGACTCGCCACATAGCACAGCATGTCGGTCTCCGTCACGAGGCCGACGAGTTCCTCGCCTTCGACGACGGGTAGGCAGCCGATCTTTTTCTCCGCCATGAGACGAGCCGCCTGTTTCACGGTGGCATCGGGGGGGATCGTGACCACCGGCTGGCTCATCACCTCGCGCACCCGAAGCGTCTTCATAAGGTCCTTTTGCTCCCTGTGTTTTACCCCCAGCGCCTTGACGAGCGCAGAGTAAAAAAGATCCCGTTGACTCAGG
>JACPFH010000051.1:0-3482 GCA_016183075.1 Deltaproteobacteria bacterium
TGCTCTACATGCGGTCCGACGCTCCTTTTAAGTCTATGGGAGATATCATTAAAGCCAAGGAGCCGCCGAAATGTGGCGGGTCAGGGACCATTAGCGGCGTTCTAAATAACCTCCTTGAGGAGACCCTGGGGGCAAAATTCAACATGGTGTTGGGTTATCGGGACGGACCCGAGACAGACCTGGGAGTTGAGCGAGGAGAGGTCGTCTGCCGCGCCATGGATCTCGTGTCCCACTTTGTGCGGGAGCCTTTCCTTACCTGGCACAAAACGGGCTTCGATCGCCATCTCGTACAGACCCCGCGCAAGCGGGATCACAGGATACCGGATACGCCTACGATTTGGGAACTCATGGATACTTACAAGACGCCTGAGGTCAGCCGGCGCGCGGCCCAGACCATACTGGCAGGCGGCGAATTCGGCCGCCCGATCATGGCTCCTCCGGGAACCCCGCCAGAACGAGTGAAGATCCTGCGAGAGGCCTACGCCAAGGCTATGAGAGACCCGGGTTTAATCGCCGAGGCTAAAAAGGGCCGGCTGGATATGGACCCTTCCACGGGCGAAGAACTGCAAACGCTCGCAAACGAAGTTACGAGTCAACCCGCAGAGGTCGTCGAGCGGGTGAAGAAAATTTTGGGCAATGAGCAAAAGAGGTGAATTATGAAGCGGCTGAATTTTTTTGTCGCGAGTCTGGTGGCGTTGGCTGCCATCGCGGCAGCGGCTCGGCACGGGCCGGCCGCCCCCGTCGACGAACTAGTTGCGGCTGCCAAGAAGGAAGGGACCATTGATTTTTACGCCGCCTCCACCCTGACCCCTAAGGGTGCCCAGGAGTTAGGCGAGGCCTTCAACAGAAAATACGGTCTCAACATCAAGCTGTACTATCATCCCTCCGGCAACATGGCTCGGGATGTCGGGCAGGTGGTGAGCCTCGCGGCTGCTGGGGCACCTCCGGAGTGGGACCTGATGGTGGTTACAGACGCGCATCACGCCACGTTGTGGCTGAGAAAGCGACACCAGCCTTTCGACTATTCCAGGCTCGGCGTGGATCAGAAGTCGATACAATACGATAACGGCACGGTCGCTTTAGCTCACGGGTTTATCCTCCCGGCTTATAACAAGAAGGTCCTGCCTCCCAAAGACGTGCCCAAATCCTGGGAGGATCTTGTAGACCCAAAGTGGAGAGGGGGCAAGTTGGGCATGACCACTGCTGTCCACCAGTTGGCTCGCCTGGCCACGGCATGGGGCGAAGAGAAAACTACGAGGTACGTGAAAGCTCTGGCCGCGCAGCAGCCCGTGCTGGGACAGCCGGCAGAGATCTCCACGCGACTCCAACTGGGCGAGATTCTAGCCGTGATCACGTTAGCCGAGGGTTTCATTCACCGGGCGAAGGTAACCGGCGCGCCGGTCGTCCATGCCGAGATCGATCCCGTAATCGCGCATGCGTCCAACGCCGGCGTGCTCAAGGGCGCCCGTCATCCGAACGTGGGGCATCTTTTTACCGCTTTTCTCACGACCCTTGAGGCACAAGAAATCTGGGAGAAATATCGCGGAGAGGCCTCCGCCTTTGTGCCTGGGACGACGGCCTACAGGTATGCGCAGGGAAAGAGGGTACTGTACATGGCCCAGGATCAGGCTGAGATGGTGGACAGGCTCACCAGAGAATACGGTAAGATCCTGGGATTTGGTAAGTAAAGACGGCCGACTCGTTATAGATACGCAAACAGTAAGGGACAGGGGACCGGCCCCGCGAGGTGAACTATGAAACGGCTACGTTTATTAGTGGTTGGAGCAGTTGCATTAGGCGCAATTGTGGCCTCGGCCCGGCACGGGCCGGCCGCTCCTATCGACGAAATGATCGCGGCTGCCAAGAAGGAAGGGACTATTGAGTTTTATGCTTCGTCCACCTTTGGACCTGAGGGCGCACAGAAGCTGGCCGAAGCCTTCAACAAAAAACACGGTCTCAACATCAAGCTGAACTATCATCCTTCCGGGAATATGGCTAAGGCCGTTGGGCAGGTGGTGAGCCTTGCGGCCGCCGGGGCGCCTCCGGAGTGGGATCTCATGGTGGTTACCGACGCGCATCACGCCACGTTGTGGCTGAGAAAGCGACACCAGCCTTTCGACTATGCCAAGCTCGGTGTGGATCCGAAATTGGTGGAGCACGATAACGGCACGGTCATTGTATCTCATGGCTTTGTGCTCCCCGCCTATAACACCAAGGTGCTGGCGCCCAAAGACGTGCCGAGATCCTGGGATGATTTTTTAGACCCAAAGTGGAAAGCGGGCAAGTTAGGCGTGACCACTGCAGTCCATCACCTGGGGCGTCTGGCCGCTGCGTGGGGCGAGGAGCGAACTACCCGGTACGTGAAGGCTCTGGCCGGGCAGCAGCCCGTGCTGGGACAGCCGGCGGAGCTCTACACGCGACTCCAGTTGGGTGAAATCCTGCTTGTCGTCAATTTAGGGGACGGCTTCATTCATAGGGCGAAAATGACGGGCGCGCCCATCGTCCATGCCGCCATCGAGCCCGTGATCTCGGCTGCGTCCAACGCCGGCGTGCTCAAGGGCGCCCGGCATCCCAACGTGGCGCACCTCTTTGCTGCTTTTCTCACGGCTTCCGAAGCACAAGAGATCTGGGAGAGACACCGTGGCGAGAGTTCAGCCTTTGTGCCCGGTACGACGGCTTACAGGTACGCGCAGGGAAAGAAGGTGCTCCACATGGCGCAGAGCCAGGCTCAGATGGTGGACAGGCTCACCGCAGCATACGGGAAGATCCTGGGCTTCGGCAGGTAAACGGAGCGGGTAGGATGCAATCGTAAGAGGACAACCAGCAGGAGAGCCAATGGCTGAACAACCGATAAAAGATAAAACCGCCATCGTCGGAATAGGGTGGACGCCGTTCACCCGGAACGCGGGCACGACCGTGGTTAACCTGGCCGCCAAAGCCGGCCTCATGGCCATCGAGGACGCCGGGCTGTCGGTCCAGGACATCGATGGGGTGGTCAGTTATTTTCACAAGAAAAATGACACCGTGCATCCCCAGCAGCTCGTGCACATCCTGGGAATGAAGCGATGTAATTTTACCTTGTTTCATGACGGAGGCGGGAGCTGGAACGCCGCATCGGTGCTGTCCGCGGCGATGTTGGTTTATTCCGGGGTCTGCAAGCACGTTTTGGTGTACAGGTCGCGAAACACGTACAGTGAAGGCCGTCCTGCCCGGCTGCTCGCAGCGGACGACGTCACAGGACCCGATCAGTTCACTACGCCCTTCGGTTCGCATCACGCCGCAGCCACTTTCGGTCCTCACGGGACTGCCCATATGGCCCGGTATGGGACCACCACGCTGGACTTCGCTCATTTGGCCGTTACCCAACGCAAGCATGCGATGGTCAACAAGAAGGCGATGATGCGCAAGCCCATCACCATCGAAGACCACCAGAGCTCCCGATGGATCATTTACCCGGCCCGGCTGCTGGACTGCTGCCAGCA
>JACPFH010000051.1:3514-6180 GCA_016183075.1 Deltaproteobacteria bacterium
AGACGGCGCCGTGGCGCTCGTGGTGACTTCGGCGCAGCGGGCACGGAGCCTGCGACAGGCGCCGGTGTACATAATGTCTGGCATTGGGGGGAGAGGGGAAACAGCGGGACTGTGGGAAACAAACGGGGTTAATGCCGCGCCGCTTCTCTATGAGGGGGCCGGAGTCTCACCTAAGGATGTTAGCTTGGCTGAGATCTATGACCCGTTCACGTTCATGTGCATGATTCATATCGAGGACTTCGGGCTTGTGAAGAAGGGGGAGGTGGGGGCATGGGTGCGGGAGGGACACAATGCATTGGACGGAGACCTTCCCGTGAATACTCATGGCGGGCTCCTCTCCGAAGCGCATATACACGGGTTGAATCACTTTATCGAAGCGGTGCAGCAACTGCGGCCCGAAGGGGTGATAGACGACTTGTGCGAGGGGCCTCACACCTTCGATCGGTCTCTGTGCCGGCAGGTAAGGGACCCGGAGATCGCGCTCGTTTGCGGCGAGAGCGGCGGAAGCGCGATGTTGCTGCGAAAGGCGTAGATTATGGACGAGTACACCAAGCCTCTGCCGGTGCCGGACTTCGATACGAAACCTTTTTGGGAATTTTGCAAAGCGCATGAGTTGCGAGTCCAGCGGTGCGCTCGCTGCGGGGAGACGCGTTGGCCGCCTCAAGGGTTGTGCCCGCATTGTCATTGCTGGGACTTTGAATGGGCGAAGCTGGACGGGACGGGGAGAATCGACGCGTACGTCGTCGTGCACCATGTAATCCTGCCCGCCTTTTCGGACGATGCTCCCTATGTCATTGCCCAGATCCTCCTGGACGGTTGCGAGGATCGGGTGCGGATCACGAGCAATGTCATCGGGTGCCCTTGGGAGGAGATCAAAGTAGGCATGAGAGTGCGCGTGGCGTTCGACGATGTGACGCCGGAGTTCGCCCTGCCGAAGTTTCGCCCGGAACCGTAACCGGCGGCGAAAAAAAAGCACGCTTAGGAGGCTTGTATGCCTGGCCCCCTCACGGGAGTTCGGATAGTGGATTTGACCCATGTACTAAACGGGCCTTTCTGCACCATGCTGCTCGCGCATATGGGAGCGGAAGTGTTGAAGATCGAATATGGTTCTGGCGACCGTTATCGACATTCCTGGATGCCCCCGGATGCAAAGCGCGATGGTTATGAGTTTCTCATGGTGAATAGCAATAAGAAGGGCATCACTTTGAACTTGAAGCATGAAAAGGGCAGGCAGATCTTTTGCGAGCTCGTGAAGAAGTCGGATGTGGTGGTAGAGAATTTCTCTCTCGGAGTGATGGACCGGCTGGGGTTGGGATACGAGGCCTTGCGTGAGATCAACCCTCGCATCATTTACGCTACCAGCAAGGGGTACGGCGAGAGCGGGCCGTACGCCCACGTGAGGGCGAACGCCTCGACGATCATGGCCACGTCCGGTTGGCAATATGCTGCCCAGGAGTTGGCGCACAAGCCGGGCATAAGAGCCCTCGGGATAGGAGACGAGGCCGCGGGAGTTTCGCTGGCCCTGGGTATCTGCGCGGCGCTCTACGCTCGCGAAAGAAGCGGGCGAGGGCAGAAGCTCGAAGTTGGCATGCAAGAAGCGTTGATGGGCTTTATGGTCAGCACGTTTCACACTTACTTCGAGAACCGTCCGGTGGCGCAGCCGCCAAAGCCGTGCGCGGACGGCCATTACGCTTTTCATCTGCCGGACCTGCCCGACGGATTGTGGCGCCGGCTCGCCACCGCCATGGGCAGGGCGGAGTTGGCGGAGGACCCGAGGTATATAAGTGCCAAGGCGAGGCGGGAGAATTACAAGCTACTGGAGGAAGTGGTCTCCGAGTGGGTGAAGGGCAAGACCCGGCGCGAGCTGTGGGAGGTGCTAAGCGCTCTCGGGCTTCCCAGCGGTCCGGTGCTCAGCGTTGATGAACTGATGAGAGACCCCCACCTTGAGGAACGGAAGGCCTTCATAGAAGTAGAGCATCCGCAAAATGGAACCACGAGAGTATTAGCCCCGTGGATCCGATTCAGCGAGACTTCTTCGGCCATCACCGGAGCAGCGCCCCTTGTCGGCCAGGATAACGTTCAAGTTTATGGGGAACTCTTGGGGCTGAGCACGGAGCAGGTTCGCAGTCTGGCTGAGGAGGGGGTCATATAGCGAGAAGCGGGCTCTCCGACGCGGTGAATGGGTGACACGGCGAATCGGGGATCGGCGGAGTGGGCGAATGGGTGAAACGGAGGCTCTGCAGCCTCGCTCGTGCTCCCCTCGGTCGCAGGCAAGCACGGTCGCAGCTTTTATCAGTGACGGTGAAGTTAAGGTTCATGAACATTTCTGGGCTCATGAATAATGTGGAGGGCGACCATGGCTGGAGCGCTTGACGGTATCCGGGTTATCGATTTTACCCACGCTCTAAACGGTCCTTATTGCACCATGCTGCTCGGGCATTTAGGGGCGGAGGTAATCAAGGTGGAGCCCCCCGGAGGTGATGTTTTTCGCCGGTCTTGGATGCCTCCGGAGGCTCAAGTCGACGGATATGAGTTCATGATGGTCAATACCAACAAGAAGAGTATCGTTATCAACCTGCGGGCTCACCGGGGAGTCGAGCTGGCCCGCCGGTTGATCATGATGTCGGACGTCCTGGTGGAGAATTACTTTCCCGGGACGATGGAAC
>JACPFH010000302.1 GCA_016183075.1 Deltaproteobacteria bacterium
CATTTGCAGAACACAATCTATCCGCTCATCGTGATCCTCTATGCCATGCCCAAGAGCGCGTTCGCGCCGCTGATGGTGATCTGGGTCGGGTACGGGCTTTTTTCCAAAATCGCCATCGCGTTTCTCGTCGCTTTCTTTCCTATCGTCGTCAATACGGTCGTCGGGCTGAAGGAAGTGGAACCGGAACTGCTCGACCTCGCGCGCATCAACCGGGCGTCCCAGTTAGACATCTTCCGAAAGATCCGGCTGCCGAATTCACTGCCCTACATGTTCGCCGGCATTAAAGTCGCCATCGTGCTCTCGGTCACCGGAGCGATCGTGGCGGAGTTCGTCGCGGCGAATGAGGGCCTGGGATATCTGATCCTCCAGGCCAACTACAGCCTGGATACGGCTTTTGCCCTGGTCATCCTGCTCATTCTTGCGTTGCTCTCTCTCGGCCTTTTCATCGCCGTGGACGTGCTCCAAAGGAAGCTGGCCCCGTGGAGCGCGGAAGTGCGCCAGCTTGAAGGCTCGTTCTAATTCTTGAAAGAAGGAGAGAAAATCATGAGGTCGAAGATGCCGTCTCGTTTTCCGTTGCAATTGTGGCTACTGGCGGCTTTTCTCGCGCTCGCCGGGCTCGGATTGGGCGCGTTTTCCTCTGCGGCTGCCGAGCCGGCGGGGGGCAAGCAGGCCGTGACGATCCGTCTGGACTTCATCATCGGCGGGAAGCACGCGATTTGGTTTGTCGCCTCAGAGAAAGGATTTTACGCAAAGCGCGGGCTTAACGTAACCATCCAGGCGGGCGCGGGCTCAGCGGACACGATCCGCAACATCGCCGCCGGAGTGGCCGACGTCGGGTTCGCCGACTTCTCGACGGCCATCGTGGCGCGGTCCAGGGGGGCTGCGGTGCTGTCGGTGGCCCAACTCGGCTACGTTCCGACCACGATCCTGTGGCGCGAGGAAACCCCCATCAAAGTCTTGAAAGACCTGGAAGGCAAATCGTGGGCGATTAGCCCGGGGCAAGCTCAGTGGTTTTTGATGCCGGCCTTCTGTCGCATCAACAACATCAACTTCAAGTCGATCAAGATCCAGGAGACCGCGCCTGCCCTCCAGCCGGCCGCGTTAGTGGCCAGGAAGGCGGATTTCATTGCAATGTTTCGCGCCTCGAACGACGAGGTGGCGGAGAGGGCTGCGGCGAAGCAGGGCATGAAACTCAGGCGTGTATATATGCGGGAGAACGGTCTGGAGATTTACAGCGGCTCCCTGGTGGTCAAGGAAGACGACGTAAAACGGCGGCCTGAGGTGATTCGGGCCTATGTGGAAGGGACGATGGAGGGGTTAAGGTACGCCCGTGATCACCAGGAAGAGGCGCTCGCTATCCTGCTCAAGCTGAAGCCGGAGCTGGATAAAGAGCTCACGCGGATCCAGCTCAAGAACGCCGTCGAGGAGGTCTTCATCCCGCCCGAGTCGCCGGCTTCGGGGTTCGGCTATATGAAGCCCGACATCATGGAAAAGACGGTGAGGATCACCAACGAGTTCTTCGATGTGGCCAGAAAGGTTTCCGTGGAGGAAGCCTACACCAATCAGTTCATCAAAAAGTAGCTGCCAGGGGTTTGGAACCGGGAGTGCCGCGCCTCATCCTCGTTCAAGATGTTTTCAAGGTTTTTCGCAGCGGTGCCAGGGACGTCAATGCCCTGGAGCGCATCTCTTTCGAGGTGGACGGGGGGGATTTTGTGTCCATCGTCGGTCCGAGCGGCTGCGGCAAGAGCACGCTTCTCAAGATTATCGCCGGTTTGCTGCCTATGACTTCGGGCAGGGTCTCGGTGAGCAACAAGGCCGTCGATGGGCCCCTGGAGCATGTTGGAATGGTTTTCCAAGCGCCGGTGCTCCTCAAGTGGAAGACCGTGGTGGAGAACATCATGCTGCCCGTCGAGTTCGCCAGGCTCGATCGGAAGGTTTACCTGGAGAAAGCTCAAGCGCTCATTCGCCTGGTCGGGTTGCCGGGCTTCGAGGAGATGTACCCCCACCAGCTCTCCGGAGGCATGCAGCAGCGGGTCTCGCTCTGTCGGGCGCTGGTCACGGACCCGCAAATTCTGCTTATGGACGAGCCGTTCGGTGCCCTGGATGCCATGACGCGGGACGAGCTCGATCTGGAGCTTTTGCGGATCTGGGGCGAAAGAAAAAAAACCGTTCTGTTTGTCACGCATAATATTCAGGAGGCCGTGTTTCTCTCCGATTATGTCGTCGTGATGTCCCCCCGCCCCGGAAGGGTCATCGAAAAGCTCGGCATCGACCTCAAGCGGCCGCGAACCATCGAGATGATGAGCTCCGGGAAGTTCGGCGAACATACGCTACAGATTCGCGCGCTGCTGGCCGCCGCAAGCGGCGCCCCCGCCGCCGCTATGGGATCGACCACGTGAAGCGGGGAGTCGAGCTGGAGGAGGAGGATCCCCGTTGCGGGAACCATGAATTACAAGAAAGCGGGAGTGGATATCAGCGCGGCCGACCGGTTGGTGCGGCGCATCCAACCCCTCGCGCGGGCGACGGCTCGTCCCGGTCTCCTGGCGGGCGTCGGGGGTTTCAGCGGTCTATTTGATCTCGCGAGGAGAAAGTATCGCCGCCCGGTTCTTGTCTCGTCGACCGACGGTGTCGGGACCAAGCTCGAGAGCGCTTTTCTGATGGAGATCCATGACACGGTGGGCATTGATCTGGTCGCCATGGGGGTCAACGACATCGTAACTCAAGGCGCCGAGCCGCTTTTTTTCCTCGATTATTTCGCTACGGGCAAGTTGAGACCGGCAGTCACGCTTCAGGTCATCCGTGGCATCGCCGCCGGCTGCCGTCTGGCCGGCTGCACGCTGATCGGCGGCGAAACGGCGGAGATGCCTTCTTTTTACAAGAACGGGGAATACGACCTCGCCGGATTCGCCGTGGGGATCGTGGAGAAAGAAACGATCCCGCGCGCGGCATCCATCGCGGCCGGGGACATTCTGCTCGGGCTCCCGTCGAGCGGGCTCCACAGCAACGGCTATTCGCTCGCTCGCGCGGTGCTCCTGGAAAAAGGGCGTCTCGGGTTGGGAAAACGGATCGCTGAGTTGGGACGGACTCTCGGCGAAGAGCTGTTGGAGCCGACGCGAATTTATGTCAATATTGTCCGGTACTTACTGAAACGCCACAGGCTCAAAGGGATCGCGCATATCACGGGAGGCGGGATACCCGGAAACCTGCCGCGGGTCTTGCCGGGCGGTTGTCAGGCCTGGGTTCGCCGCGGGGACTGGCCGGTACCGCCTGTTTTCGAGCTGATCCGGCGCTGCGGTAAGATCGGCCAGGCTGAAATGGACCGCACGTTCAATAACGGGTTGGGGATGATCCTCGTGGTAGCGGAAAAAGAAATGGCGGGACTTGAGCGCTCTCTTCGCCGCCTGGATGAGAGGTATTACGTGATCGGCGAGATCAGGAAGGGAGAGAGGCGAGTTCGATTCGTTTCGTAGCCCAAAATGCTCCGAAAGCTCCTGGGACCCGAGCCATCAGGCCGCGGCCGATGGACTGCGCTCTCTCGGGGAACGCGCTCTCGGCTGCGGCCGATGGGCTTGTGCCATGAGTCGTACCGTTCGTAATCGGACGTCCGCAGCCTCGCTCGCGCTCCCCTCGGTCGCGAGCAAAGACTAGGTTTTTTATGCCACGGCAGCTTCCCATAGGGGTTCTGATTTCCGGCAGCGGGACGAACCTGCAGGCGATCATGGATGCCATCGATGATAAGCGGCTTGATGCCGCCATTCAGGTGGTTATCAGTAACCGGGCGGAGGCTTATGGTTTGGTTCGCGCTCGCAGCCGGGGCATTCCTACGGAGGTGGTCGATCACCGGAAATTTCCCACACGCGAGGCGTTCGACGAGATGGTTGTGGAGATCCTGCGGGCAGGACAGGTGGATCTCGTTGTTCTCGCCGGCTTCATGCGTCTCCTCTCGCCGGTGTTTGTCCGCGCTTTTTCCAATCGGATTATGAACATCCATCCGGCTCTGTTGCCGGCTTTTCCCGGCCTCCACGTGCAGAAGAAGGCGGTCGAGCACGGCGTGCGTTTCTCCGGCTGCACGGTCCATTTCGTCAACGAGGAATGCGATGAGGGTCCCATCATCATCCAGGCGGTCGTGCCGGTTTTTCCGGATGATACCGAGGAGTCGCTTTCGGCTCGCATTCTGAAAGAGGAACATCGGATTTATCCCAGGGCCATCCAGCTCTACAGCGAGGGGAGGCTCCGGGTCGAAGGGCGCAAGGTCTACGTCGACGGCTTGACGAAGGAGGAGGGTCAGGTGCTGGTCCTGCCCCCCTTGAGATGAAACGGCTTCGCCCCGCGCTTTCTTTGCTGCTCAAGGCGGTCGTAAGCCTGGGTATTCTCGCGTTTCTCTTCACTCGGATCGACGGGAGTAAGCTTCTCCAGGTTCTCTCCGGTATTCACGTCGGTTATCTAGGCACCGCCCTCCTGGGCTATTTCGCGGGTCAACTGCTGAGCTCGGTCCGATGGGCGCTTTTGGCGCGGCCGTTGGGATTCAAGAATCCGCTACGGGATTTCGTTTCTATTTTCTTCATCGGCATGTTCTTCAATCTTTTCGCCCCGAGCACGGTGGGGGGAGATTTCGGAAGGGTGTTCTACCTTGCCCGGGGGCGAGTTCATGGAGAGGGTCGGGACTGGGCCGGCTCGACGGCTAGAGCTCTGATCTCCGTGATCGCGGATCGCACCGTGGGGATGGCGGTGCTCGTCTGGATGGGGGCCGCGGCGTTGCTGTTGTTTCCCGGTTACTCGATCCCTGCCGGGATCCCGTACCTCATCCACGGCCTCGCTCTCGCATTTATCCTGGTCTGGTTTTTGCTCCCTTCGATTTACCGACTGCTCGAGCGCAAGGCGCACCCGATCGCGGAGAATGTGCGCCTGGCGATTGGAACCTATCGGAAAAACCGGGAAGTCTTGTCCCAAACCATCCTGCTCTCGTTGATTGTCCATATCATCCAAGCCACCCTGCAGCTTCTTCTGGGTCGGGCGTTGGCCGTGGATATTCCTTTCTCCTATTGTTTCATTCTCTACCCGTTGGTGGGTCTGTTCAGCTCGCTTCCCATAACCGTAAACGGCTTCGGATTGCGCGAGGGAGGGTATCTGTTCCTGTTGCGGCTGGTTGGCGTCCCTCCCGAGAAAGCCATCGCCTTTGGGCTGCTCTGGGTCGTGATCGTGGCGCTCGATAGCCTCTTTGGCGGAGCCCTGTTTGTGCTCCGCAGGGCGCCGAAGCCTTCCGCCATCGCTACGGCGGCGGACCATCAGCTCAGATAGCTTAGAAAAAGGGTGGCGAGGCCCAAGAAAGAAAGAAAGCCGAAGGCGTCCGTAAGACCGGTTACGATGATTCCCGACCCCATGGCGGGATCGAATCGCAACGACTTGAGGACGAGCGGGATCAACGCCCCGGAAAGGCCTGCCACCAGGCCGAGATTGATAATCATCGCAAGGGCCAGGACCACGCCTAAGAACGGGTTTCCTTTCCACAGGAAGGCGGCAAAGGCGATCACGGTGCCGGCGGCAAGCGCGATACAGACGTTGACGCAGACCTGCTTGAAAACCGCCTTCCATGCCGAAGAGAACTCGAGTTCTCCTAAAGCGATGGCCCGTATGATCACGGTTGCCGTCTGAGTGGCCCCGTTGCCTCCCACCCCGGCCACGATCGGCATAAAGGTTACGAGCGCCACGACTTCGTCGATCGTGCCTTCAAACCAGCTGACGACGGAAGCGGCCAGAGTGGCGGTCATGAGGTTCAATAGAGTCCAGGGCAGGCGCATCCGGATGGAGCGAGTGACGGGCGTGAAGACTCGATCTTCCTCCTCAAGGCCCGCCATGCGGTACATGTCTTCGGTGCTCTCTTTATTGATGATATCGATGACGTCGTCCATGGTGATAATGCCGACCAGGCGTCCCGCCTGCTCGACGATGGGCAGAGCTAAGAGCTCGTATTTGGAGACCAGGCGCGCCGCCTCCTCCTGATCCATCGAAACATCGGCGCGGATAGGATCCGTAATCATCATCTCGCTCAACGTGCGGTGCGGCGGAGCAACGACGAGATTTCGGATGGGGACGACGCCGATGAGCGCGCCCGCGTCGTTCACGACGTAGAGATAGAAAAAGGTCTCCAGCTCCCCGCGCTCGCGAATCTTGTCGATCGCGCCCTGGGCGGAGGTGTTGGGTAAAAGGGCGAGGTAGTCGGTGGTCATGAGTCGCCCGACCGCCCCCTCGGGATAGCTGATCAGCTCCTCGACCCGTTCCCTGCGGTCGGGGTCCATGAGGGCCAGGATTCTTTCTCTTCGCTCCTCCGGGAGGCTGTCGATAAAGGTGACCTCGTCGTCCGGGTCGGCCCAGACCATCATCCTGGCCAGCTTCTCGTCATCGATCAGGCTCAGAATGTCGGGCAACAGATCCGCCGGAAGCTCCTTGAGGACCTTCGCCGCTCGCCGCACGGAGAACAGGATGTCGAAGAGCAGGCGGACCTCGTTCGCCTCCAGGTCTTTGAACAAGAGCGCGATGTCCGCCGGATGGCTCTTGCCGATCAGGCGCAAAACGCGGTCCGGCCGGCCCATGCGAAGGAGTTCGCGGGTCATCTCGTGATCGAGCGTCGCGGGTTTCATAAAGGGCTAAAAAAGTGATTCCGCTGAAAAAGGGTTTTTCATGCTTCGACAGGCTCAGCATGAACGGAAATCGTTAACGTTATCAACCACGGCCCCGTTCGCCCCTTCGACTCCGTTCGTCCTGAGCCCGTCGAAGGACGAACATCGCTCAGGACAGGCTCTGAGCTATGTCGAAGGGTGAACGGGGGTTTTTCAGTGGAATCAAAAGTTTTGTTTTTTCCTTCTTAGCTGGTGCCATGGGGATTTGCAAATATATTTTCCCGAGTGTGCGGGCGCTTACAAGAGGGGGGGAAATCTGCTATGTTTGATTTCATCTTCGGCGCCCTGACGGGTTTGCTGTGGAGGATCTATGTTTGGACTCGGTGTTTACGAGTTGTTGTTTATCCTTGTCATTGCTCTGATCGTTTTCGGCCCGGGCAAGCTCCCTCAAATCGGCAGCGGATTAGGCAAAGCCATTCATGACTTCAGGAATGCGATGAGCGGGGAAGGGTCGAAACGCAACGGCGAAGGCGGAAAGGGCATGACGAAAAAGGATTCTGAGGAGCCCCCGCGCTGAGCGGGAGGAGCGCAGGGGTGAGAGAGATTGCCCAGCGTTGGGGCCTGCGGGGGCTTTATCCGGCTGAAGCCGCAAGCGAGTACGTTGGAGGTCTAGGGCTCCTCGCCTACGAGGTTCTGCGCTGCTTGCGCAAACGCTGGGAAGGCTCTTTAATTCTTGAGCAGATGGAGCACATCGGCGTTCGCTCCCTCTCCATCGTAACCCTCACAGCCGTATTCACCGGCATGGTGCTTGCGCTGCAAATGGGCAGCGATCTGGCGCGTTTTGGCGCGAAGCCCTTTGTCGGCAGGATTCTCGCCGTCTCGATGCTGCGAGAGATGGGCCCGGTGCTCACGGCGCTCATGATCGGCGGGCGCGTGGGCGCGGGGATTACCGCCGAGATCGCCTCGATGAAGGTCACCGAGCAGATTGATGCCATGCGTTCCCTGGGCGTCAACCCCATTCAGAAACTGGTCCTGCCCCGCCTGCTCGCCCTGGTAGTGATGCTGCCTTTGCTCACGGTTCTGGCCCATTTCGTCGGCATCCTGGGCGGGCTCTTCATCAGTGTCACCGAGCTCAGCGTGAGCGCGGATTTCTATCTCAATTCCATTGTCCAGTTCATCAAATTTCGGGATCTATTCAGCGGGCTGGGTAAGACCTTCTTTTTTGGCTTTTTCATTGCGCTGATCGCCTGTTACAATGGCTTGGAGGTTACCGGTGGAGCGGACGGGGTGGGCCGGGCGACCACGAAGACCGTGGTCACGGCTTCGATCACCATCCTCGTATCGGACTTCTTTCTCACGAAGCTCTTTCTCTCCCTGTAGTCATGGAGCCCGCCGCGTTTATCGAGTGTCGCAATCTGCACAAGTCCTTCGGCGACAAGCCGGTTCTTGCAGGTGTAGACCTGCGCATCGATCGCGGCGAGACGATGGTGATTCTGGGCGGCAGCGGTTCGGGAAAAACCGTTCTCCTCAAGCACATGAACGGGCTGATGAACCCGGAGTCAGGCGACGTCTTTGTCGAAGGCCAGGAGATCTCTCGGCTCGAGGAGGAGGATCTCAGGGGAGTCCGCAGAAAAGTGGCGATGGTGTTTCAGAGCTGCGCGCTTTTTGATTCTCTGACGGTGGCGGAAAACGTCGCCTATCCTCTACTTGAGCACACGGCGCTGGCGCCGGCGGAGATTCGCGAGCGTGTCCAAGAGGTCCTCTCGCTCGTGGATCTGGAGGGGAGCGAAGAGCTCTATCCCGCCGAGATCAGCGGGGGCATGAAGAAGCGGGCCGCGCTGGCGCGGGCGCTGGCGCTCAAGCCTTCGGGGCTTCTCTACGACGAGCCAACGACCGGGTTGGACCCCATCATGACCCATCGGATCAATCGGCTGATCCGCGATCTCCAGATGAAGCTTGGCGTGACCTCGGTGGTCGTGACCCACGATATCCAAAGCGCCTTCATCGTTGCCGAACGGATCGCCTTTCTCCAGGCGGGGCGAATACGCTTCATGGGCACCCGGCAAGAAATCCAGCGATCTTCCGATCTCATCGTCCAGGAATTTCTGAGTGGGAGCTAGGGGCGTCGCCGTATGGCAAGAAACCGAGCCGGTTTGAAAATTCGGGTTGGCCTGTTCATTATCGTCTCCCTGGTCATTTTGGGAGTGATCATTTTCCTGATGGGAAAGGAGCGCCGCCTGTTTGAAAACAGAATCCCCTTCGAAATCCAATTCTCGCGCACCAACGGCCTGCGGGAGGGGGCGCCGATCAGCCTGACCGGAGTGACCGTGGGGTCCGTCGAGAGCATCAGTTTCCCCGCGGATGTGGGCAAGAGCTACGTTGTCGTCCGGATCAAGGTCGTTGGTGAGGTGGCGCCGCGCATTCGCGAGGACATGGTGGCGCGGATCCGCACCCAGGGCCTGTTGGGGGATAAATTCATCGAGCTTTCCGGTGGCAGCATGCGGAGCGAGCCTGTGTCGCCGGGCGGGCGTATCGCTTCGATCGACCCGATCGATTATGAGGGTCTTCTGGGAGAGAGGGGCGACGTCATACAGAACTTCACCGAGGTGGCGAGCTCGCTCAAGAACATTCTGAAGTCGATCGAAAAAGGGGACGGGCCGCTCGGGGAGCTGGTCGCGCCGGATCGCAAAGGGAGGTGGGCGGAGACCGCGGAGAATCTCCGTACGGCATCGGCCTCCCTGAAATCTATCCTAAGCTCCGTCGAGCGTGGCGAGGGAGTGATCGGAAAACTGGTTCGCGGCGGACCGGCCGAGCAGGCGATGGTTGAGGATCTTCAGGCCGGACTGCGACAGTTCCGCACGGCCAGCGAGTCGCTGCGGCAGATCGCAGAAAAGGTAGCCCGGGGAGAAGGGACTTTGGGAACGCTGATCCACGACCCGGATACGGGCCGGGAGGTTCTGGCCAGCCTGCGCCGCTCGACGGCCAATCTCGAACGCATCACCTATGAGCTCCGCTACGGGGACGGCATCCTCAAGCGGCTCATGACGGACCGGCGTTACGGCGAGCGCGTGCTGGCGAACCTGGAGCGAACCAGCCAGGATCTGGCCGAGATCACGGGAAAGGTCGAGCGTGGCGAAGGGACTCTGGGCGCTCTGGTGAACGATGCGCAGCTTTACAACGAGGCCAAAGAAGTGATTGCCACCGCCAAGGGAAGTTGGCTATTCTCTGTTTCCCGCTTCTTCCGCAACCTGTTTTCCTCTGCAGACGAGCCGGCGGCGGGCAAGGCGCCGGGCACGTCACAGGAAGCAGCGGACTAAGCAGCAAGGAGCTCCCCATGCGTTTTTTGCCGCGTGATGAGAAGTTTTATGATCTTTTCGAAGCCGGAGTGAAGACGGTCGTCGAGGGAGCGGTCCGGCTCGATGAGATGATCCGGAATTTCACCGACGCGCCGCTCAAGGCGAAACAGATCAAAGACATCGAGCACGAGGGCGATGTCATCACTCACAAAGCGATCGAGCTGCTCAATCTGACCTTCGTTACGCCGCTGGATCGGGAGGACATCCACAACCTGATCACCGCGCTCGACGACGTTTTGGACTACATCGAAGCGTGCGCCGAGCGTCTCAGTCTTTTCCGCATCAACAAGACCACCGATGAGGCCAGGATGCTGGTGGGGGTCCTGGTCCAGTCGGTGAAAGAACTGGAGCAGGCCGTATTCAAACTCCGTCGGCTTAAGGGGGCGGATTCGATCATCAAAAACTGCCTCGAAATCGACCGCCTTGAGCACGAGGGGGATTACATCTGCCGGGCTGCGGTGGCGAAGCTTTTCGAGCCCGGCAGCGACCCCCTTGAGGTCATCAAGTGGAAGGAGATCTACGAGACGATGGAAAATGCCATCGATCGCTGCGAGGATGTCGCCAACGTGTTAGAGGGGATCGTTCTGAAAACCGCTTAACCCCGGTTCGCCACCGCGCGCCGCTCGTCGCGAGCGCCGGCCCCGTGCTCGCTCGCGCCATCCTCTGAGTTCGTGCCCACCAGGACCGTATAGAGAGAGAGTTTGGAAAGCTTGTACACCGTCTCGATGCTGAGTCCCGTGTCCTCGATAAAGGGCTTGAGCCTGACGTTGGTGCGCCACCCGAGGTGGCGAGTCACGGGATCCAGGGCCTCGGTGAAAAGGCCGAGCAGCGGCGACTCGCTCGTGAAATGGTTCACGACCACGATGTGGCCTCCCGGGCGGCAGACCCGCTTGGCCTGTTGGATCATCCGGATGGGGTCTGGAACGACGGTCACGACGTGGAAGGCCATGACGTAATCGAAGCTGTCAGC
>JACPFH010000303.1 GCA_016183075.1 Deltaproteobacteria bacterium
ACCCGGACCACAAACGGCGCAATCAGCGACTTCAAGGCAACTCTGTTTATTCTTCCCATTCGTAGCGGCGCGGCTGTGGTTCCGGTCCTCATCGAAGGGACTTTTACCGCCCTGAAGCGGGGTTCGGTTTTGCTTACGCCCGCGCCGCTCAAGCTCAAGTTCCATCCCCCCATACCTGCCGGCTCTTTTACCGATCGTGACCGGGTCCTTTATGCCAAGAAGGCGCACGACATCCTGGTCTCCTCCCTCCCCCCGGTCCAAGCCGCGTCATGACTTGGTTTAACGGGCAGGAAGGCCGCGAACGTGCTTGTCCGCGACCGAGGGGGCGACCGAAGGGAGCACGAGTGAGGCTGCGGACGTCCGATTACAGACGGCACGACTCAAGGCACGAACCAATCGGCCGCAGCCGAGAGCGCGTTCCCCGAGGGAGCTCGGTCCATTGGCATAGACTGGAAGGTGCGGTATTTCTATGGTCTTTGCTGTAAGCCCTGGCGGTCGATCCGGCGGTATGTATTGTAGGCGGATAGGACCTTCATCGCGTAATCCAGCGGCACCGCCTCCTCCATGTCCAGCCGGTTCCTTATCTCCGTTGGACCCCAATTATAAGCGGTTAGAGCCAGCTTCGTATCCCTGAAGCGCTTGTGGAGGTACTGGAGGTAAAAAGCGCCGAGCTTGATATTAATAATAGGATCGTCCAGGGCTTCGGGATGGATCTCCCGGTCCGCAAAGTCCACCCCTAGGTCGACCTGGTCCGCCAGGGCAGTGGCCACCAGAGGGCGGATCTGCATCAACCCCCGTGCCCCCCGCTCGGAAACCGCCGCGAGCTGAAACCTGCTCTCCACCTCGATAACGGCCAGGACGAGCAGCGGGTCGAGGGAGTATTTGTGGCTCTCCGTCCGGATGGTCTCCGATATGGCCCATGCCGAGGCGTCTTCCAAACCACCATTAGAAGGCACAGCGGGGCCAGGCGGTAAACCAAGCTTGCCTGCCTAAGTAGTTGAACAATCTGGTTTTTTTTAATAGCCGCCATCTTATATTGAGCGCTGCTGCTGTCCATTTTTGGCCACCCCAGGAGTCTTGCCCCCATCTAGGGTCCGGTTTCAATACCAATTGGCGATAGGGTTGTCAATAGGTATAAACACCGAGCTTACATAGCCCTAGGTCTGGGTTACGGCGCTGGTTGGGGCGCCTTCCAATTCAATCTATCACGCCTTCCTTGACGAGTTCGCGGTATTCGCTCTCGGGAAGTCCCAACACATTTACGTAGAAATAATCGTTATGTTCTCCGAGAAGCGGATCACGCTTGGAGGGACCGGGCGGGGTTTTGGTAAGGATGAATGGAGGGCGCTGATAGTGCATTTTCCCGATCTCGGGATGCTCGAACTCGACCCATTGGCCTCGGTGGGTCAATTGGGAATCGTCATAGATATCGCTCATCTTGTTGACCATACCGGCGCGAATGCCTGCCGCTTGCAGTTTGTCGGTCAGTTCTTTGGCCGCGAGCTGCTTTGTCAACTCGCCCAGTCGCTGGTCAAGCTCGTCTTCGTTATTCTTGCGATCGGCAGCCGTGGCGAAGCGTTTGTCCTGCGCCCAGGGAGGGTTGCCCAACGCTTGGCATAGGGTGTGCCATTCCGCGTCCGAAGAAACGCTCAGAACAAACCAGCTATCCTCGCCTTTGCATGGGTAAGCGCCATGGGGTGCCGCCACGGGATCACGATTGCCATCTCGAGACCGCACCCTACCGTTTACCTTGTAGTCGAGAAGCAACGGAACCAGGAACTGGAGCCCGGACTCATATTGCGCCAAGTCGATATGCTGGCCTTTGCCGGTTCGGTCCCGGTGATCCAGGGCCGCTAGAACGGCCACGGCGCCGTAGGCCACCGCGATATAGTCAATATAAGGGCCGTAGAGCATCTGCGGGGCGCCGTCGCGGTAGCCTATCAGGTGGGTAAACCCGGCCAAGGAAGAGAGCTGGGAGCCGAATCCCGGGTGGTTGGCGTGAGGCCCGGCCTGGCCGAGGTTGGAGCTGCTCAGCATGATGAGGTCGGGGTTCACGCGCCGCAGAGTCTCATAGTCGAGCCCCAGACGCTTCATGGTTCCGGGGCTGAAGTTTTCGATCACCACGTCCGCCCAAGCGACGATCCGCTTCGCCAGATCGGTGGCTTTGGGGGCCATTTTGAGGTTCAGCGTAATGTCCAGCTTGTCGTTGTTGCACAGGGCAAAAAGCCCTGAGCGATTGAGCCCGTGGATATTGTCCTTGTAAGGAGGATAGTGGGTGCGAAAGCCGTCGGGGCGGCTTCGTGACTCCATGTGGACGACCGTGGCGCCGTGATCCGCAAGGTGTTTTCCCACTGTGGGCCCGGCGGCGTAAGCCGCAAATTCGATAACCTTGATTCCTTTAAGGGCTTCCATGCTACAAAAAGGATTCAGTATTCAGAAGCCAGTATCCAGTAGCCCACGCCCCTTCCGAATTGACTTCTGGCTCCTGGATTCCTTAAATGACTCCGTCCGCTTTCAGTTTTTTCAGTTCTGTAATTTGCAGTCCCAGCTCCCCGCAGTACACCTCTTCATTGTGTTCCCCGACCAGCGGAGCACGCCGCCAGACTTTGCACGGGGCCCCGGAGAGCTTGGCAAAGCCTCCCGGGTAAGTCAGTGCTGTTTTTAGCTCCGGATGCTCGACTTCCTGCCAGAAATCCCGGGCTTTGAGCTGCGGGTCGGCGAAGATTTCCTCCACGGTGGCGACCGGGTAACCTAGCATCTCACGCTTGATAACGGCTTCGAAGAACTCTCTTTTGGTGACGCCCTGGAAAAAGCGCGCAATCGGCTCTTCCATCGCGTCGATCTCCTCCTGGACCACTTCGGCAATGTTAAAGGACCTCCAGTCTTTTTTCTTCAGAAACTCCGGCGCCATTCCTTTGCTGTCCATCCACTCCACAAGCGCCTGATTCGTCTTTCTGCCAGCCTCCCCGCCGTAAATGATGAAGTTCAGGTACCCGTCCTTGCACGGCCAGAACACCCGCATCTGCGCTCCCGTGATGCTGCGCCCGGTCATAAAGGAGCCCGCGCGTTTCTCGAGTTGGCGGTTCAGATCCCAAAAGGTATGGGCATGAGAAAAGGCCCAGAGAAGGCACGCTTGCGCAGCGACATCCACCTGCTGGCCGACACGGGTGCGCTGGCGATAAAGATGGGCGGTAAGCGTCCCAACAGCCCCATACGAACCGGTCCACTGGTAGGATTGCGGAAAAGAGATGCGAAGCGGAGACCGATCCGGATCGCCCGTTAGGGACATACAACCGCTCATTGCCATGATCTCGATATCTGAGGCGCGAAAGCGGCTGTAAGGACCCGTCTGCCCGAAAGGCGTGATGGAGGTCAGGATGAGGCCGGGGTTGATCCGGCGTAAGGCATCGTAGCCGAAGCCCAAGCGATCTAAGTGGCCCGGCACGAATGACTCGACGACAAACTGTGCTGTGGCTACCAGTTGGGTGAACAGCTTCTGGCCTCGTTCCACCTCGAGGTTTAGCGTGATACCTCGCTTGTTGTTGTTGAAGCCGAACCAGTAAAGGCTCTTCTCCGGGTGGACCTGATCCTTATAGAAAGGGCCGATCATTCTGGCCGGGTCGCCACCGGGCCGCTCGATCTTGATGACGTCGGCCCCGAGGTCGCCAAGGATCTTACCGCAAAGAAAACCCAGCTCGTCGGTCAAATCCAAGACGCGAAAGGGAGCAAGCAGCGCCCCGCTCTTTTCCTGGTTTTTCATCCCGAATCAAAAAAAAGGGCAGGGGGTGTCATTGCCCCTGCCCTGCCGCGCAATTCTCAGCCGCCGGCCCCCGTTTGAAATCACCGTCC
>JACPFH010000304.1 GCA_016183075.1 Deltaproteobacteria bacterium
CTCATACGGTATTCATGGCCGGGAAATGTCAGGGAGCTTGAACATACCATCGAGCGGGCAATGCTCCTGGGCAAGGGGGAACAAATCGCAGCCATGGACCTCCCGCCAGAACTTCTAGCCCAAAGCGACAGGGAGGCAACCCTCACCGAGGCTTTGTCGCGGCGCTTTACCCTCAAAACGCTTGAGCAGGAATACATAAAAAAGGTCTTGCAGGCTACGGGAGGAAACAAGACCGAGACCGCCAACATTCTGGGCATGGATCGAACGACGCTTTACCGGAAGCTCGAGGAGCTAAAAGAAAAAGATTGAGGTCAAGAGCCCTTCTTCAGGCTTTCGACCGCGAGGCGATAGACTTCTTTTTTGGGGCAGGAATGCCGCTCGCTCAGAATCTCGGCGATCTCCTTTACGCGAAGCCCTTTTCCTGCGAGCTTCCGGATCTCCGCGCGCAGAATTTCCGCGGACGGGGGCGGACGCTCCTCTGCGCCACGCACCACCAGCGTAAATTCTCCGCGCGGCTCCTTCGCTGCGAAAGACGCAGCTACTTCGCTCAGACGGCCACGGACGAACTCTTCGTATGTCTTGGTGACCTCCCTGGCGAGCACCACCTCCCGGTCACCCAATCGGGCGAGCATCTCTGCGAGAGTCTCCCTGATTCGATGCGGCGCTTCGAAAAAGACGAGCGATCGGGTTTCCGCCGCAAGGGTCTTTAAGCGCGCCGCCCGCGCGCCCTTTTTGGCCGGGAGAAAGCCCTCAAAAACGAATCGGTCCGTGGGAAGGCCGCTCGCGCTCAGGACAGCGGTCACGGCCGAGGGACCAGGTACGGGCATAACCCGGATACCACATTTGAGCGCCTCGCGCACGAGCCGGTAGCCCGGATCGGCAAGCATGGGCGTTCCGGCGTCGCAGACCAGAGCGATGCTCTGGCCCCGCTCAAGCCGGCCCACAAGCTCGCCGGCCTTCGCCGCTTCGTTGTGCTCATGATAGCTCGTAAGCGGCGTGTGAACGGCGTAGCGGTCAAGCAGGATTCTGGTATGGCGAGTGTCCTCAGCGGCGATCAGATCGGCCTCTTTGAGCACGCGCACAGCCCGCAGCGTGATGTCCTCGAGATTACCGATCGGGGTCGCCACGACATAGAGGGTCCCCACCATTATCTACCCCTCAGCCAGGCAATAGGCAGTAGGCAACTTGCCTTCTTACTTCCCCCAGTCCCTGGCGTAGCGGAAATCCCGGTCGATGGTGCGGTGCGAGACCTTGGCAATGACCGGCAGGCGCCGCTTGAACTGTGAATTCATGATCCGCAGCGTGACGTCGTCGACAAGCTGTGCGGGGAAGCCGGCGTCGATAAGTTCGTGCCGCCCGTGACGGCCATCCACCATGAGATAGAGGAGCCTGTCCACCTCCCGGTAACTGAAGCCCAGCTCTCCTTCGTCCGTCTGTCCGGCCCAGAGGTCTGCCGAGGGTTTTTTCCGCACGATGACCTCGGGAACGCCGACAGCCTCGGCCACGGCCCAAACCTGGGTTTTGTAAAGATCCCCCAGCGGATTGATGGCGGAGGCCATATCCCCGTAAAGGGTGCCATAGCCCAGAAGCAATTCGGTCTTGTTGCTCGTGCCCAGGACCAGGGCATTCCAGCGCGCCGAATGGTCATAGAGGATGGTCATGCGCTCGCGCGCCATCTTGCTGCCGCGCCGCCTCTGATCCGCATCGGGGAAGCCGGCAAAATAAGCGTCGATCTGCGGCGTGATATCGACCACGAGGGACTCAATGCCGCTTTTCTGTACCACGAGCTCGGCATGGGCCAGGCTCTCCGGGTTCGAGCTCTTATACGGCATCACGAGCGCCAAAACCTGCTTCGGCCCCAGGGCTTCCGCGGCCAGCATCGCGCTCAGGCCGGAGTCCACCCCGCCGGAAAGCCCCACAACCACCCGGCATACCCCAACTTTCTCTACCTCGTTCTGAACGAACGAAACGAGGATCCGCCGCAGCAGCGTTACATTGGTAGGAATCTTAACGCTAACCCCCGGCCCGCCATTTCGTGCCATCCGACCCATCCTCTCATCTGGTCAATAGTCAATGGTCTTCGGATTACTTTCTCGCCTTGTCGCCTTTCCGCTTTGCGGGTTCTCTCTTCGCCTTTGACTGTTGACTGTTGACCGTTGACCAGTCAGGCCGCCCCCGAATGCGCATGAGCTCGTTTACGGTAAGGTCGATATCTTCATCCCGCAGCAGCGGCGCCATCGTCCGTTTGCGCCGCACCGAATCGAAGTTGACCTCGGCGACAATGAAATCCTCTTCGTAGTAATTGGCCTTGGCGATTTTTTCTCCAAAAGGATCCACAATCTCCGATCCGCCCCAAAAGCCCACCCCGTCCTCGAACCCCGTCCGGTTGCCGTAAATCAGATAGAGGCCAAAGGTCTCGGCATACGTTCGGTTGATGAGCTCCCAATACCGCGCGTTGTCGTCCTGAGGCTCGCCTTCGGTGATCCCGCGCAGCGGGCTCGTCGAAGGACAGAGAACCGCCAGCGCCCCGTCCAGCGCGGTTACATAGACGGCGGAAGGATGCCACAGATCCTCGCAGATCAGGACCGCCATACGGCCGAACTTGGAATCAAAGGCTCGCAGCCGGTCGCCGCGCGCAAAATAGCGCTGTTCGTCGAACATCCCGTAAGTCGGAAGATAAACTTTGCGATGGACATGGCGGATCTCCCCGCCTTCAAAGTAGACCGCCGCATTGAAGAAGCGATAATCCGGGCTCTCTTCCACCAAGCCGGCGACAAAGCCGACGTCGCGACTCAGCCGCTTAAGAGTTTCGATCTCGGGCGAGGAAAGCCGCAAAGCCACGCTGGGCACCATGTCGCGCAAAAAATAGCCGGTGAGACTCAGTTCGGGAAACAGCAAAAGATCGACCTTCTCCTTGGCGGCGGCGCGAATTTTTTGTTCGTAAAGCGCGAGATTGGACTTGAGATCTCCCAGCTTCGGGCTGATCTGCGCGATGGCGGCTGCAAACGTCATGGTAATCGGATGACGAGTTCAAATCGTTCAAATAGTTCAAATGGTTCAAAGCGTTTCCCATTTGAACGACTTGAACGGCTGGAACGGCTTGAACCTCCTTCTTCACGCCTTGCGTAGCGTCAGATGAGCGATTTGGGGCGGGCAGTTTATCCGGATCGGCAGGGCGGTGATGCCGACGCCCCTGCCAACAAAGAGCATCGAATCCCTCGCATTGCGCGCTGGCGCCACGGCGCGCCAGGGAAGCCGAAATAGCCCTTCTGCATAGGGCGTCATGAAACGGGCCACCGAAAGGCTGCCCGGGCTCGTGCCGAGCTTTATCTGACCGCCATGATAATGGCCTGAAAGAACGACATCGACGCCCTTTCGTGAAGCTTGGGGGAAAACCTCGGGCCGATGGGAAAGCAGGAGCCTCAACTCGCCGGGCTCTTGCCCGGCTACTTGGAGCGCCCGGTCAAGATCGGGTCCACCTATTCTCAAATCATCGATCCCTAAAACGTTGACTGCGGTATTGCCCACCCGAATCGAAACCGCATCGTTTCGCAGCATACGCACGCCGCTTGCTTCAAACAGTCGCGTCAGCTTCTCTTCAGCCCCGGACCAGGCGTCGTGGTTGCCCAGGCAGGCAAAGATTCCATAGCGCGCCTTCAATCCCTCCAGCGCGGAGACGCACAGCTCCGCTTCCGCACGACGGGTGGCAACGAAATCGCCCGTCAGAGCGATCAGATCGGGCTTCAGTCGATTGACGGCCTCGACGTATTCGGCCAGCTCTTCAGCCGGCATGAACGGGCCCGCATGAATGTCCGTAAGGTGAACGACGGAGAGCCGGCTCAGCGAAGATGAGAGGCCGTTCACCGGCAGGTCGAAGTGCTCGACCCGAAAGCGGTGCCGTCCGAACATAACCCCGTACCCGGAGACGACAAACGGTGCCGCCACGGCAAAGCCGACAGCCTTTTGCAACACAGCGCGCCGTGCCAAATCGGGAGAGGGCGGAGACGACGACATGAAGGAGCGCCGCGCTTTCTGCCAAAGCTCCCAGGCAATCAGTACCATGGCCAACCCGCCGGAGCCGAAGACCCATACCGCCATCAAGCCCCGAACCGCTAGCACCAGCGGTGCCGGGGGGCCCATACCAAAGAGCGTGCGCCAGGCCAAGGGGTAAAGGACGCCGAGAAGAAGAAGGCCTGTGGTCCCGAGCAGAACCGCTCTATAGGTTTGCGGTCGAACTCGCCGCTTCAGGTAATTTCGCGCGCGTGTATAGAGGAAGACCTGTGACGCCAGAAAGCACGCAAACAGGACAACGAAGATGAACTGAGCCCTCGGAAATTCCATGAAGAAAGTGTAGTATAGCGTATCGAGAGCGGCTTGACAATTTGATGGTCGACCCCGGCCTGGAAACACTCGTCGGCGAGAAGCTTAGGGCGGCCTTCGGGCCGACCGCGCGGCTTGTTGCGCTCTCGCCTCTGGCGGGAGACGCCTCGAGCCGGCGCTACTATCGCGCCCGACTTAACGGGGAAACTGTCCCGGCCACCGTGATCGTGATGGAGCTCTGTGGAAGCTCCTTACCCCTCTCTTCGGAAGAGCTGGCTATCTTCAACGAGCCCCTGCGGGAGCTTCCCTTTATCAATCTCCACCGCTTCTTGAGCGGCCTCGGGGTCAGGATTCCGAGACTCTACGGCCATTGGGTGGAAGACGGGGTGCTGTTTTTGGAGGACCTGGGTGATCTCTCTCTCTGGGAGCGAGTCCAGGGTCTTTCGCCCGCAGAGGTCCTGAACTGGTACGAAAGGGCGATCGACCAGATGCTGCTGATACATATCGCCGGCAGCAAAAAACGGGGCGAAGATTGCATTGCCTTCAAGCAGCGCTTTGATTTTCGGCTTTACATGTGGGAGTTCGAGCACTTCATCGAGTACGGGCTGGAAAAAAAGCCGGGTGGAAAGATCAGCGCGGCTGAAAAGGAGTTTCTGATCGATCGCTTCGCGACGATTTCCCGCCGGTTGGAGGCTGAACCTCCCTGTCTAAACCACCGGGACTATCATAGCTGGAACCTGATGGTTCGGGGCGAAGAGGTCGTTGTGATCGATTTTCAAGATGCGCTGCTCGCCCCGCCCCAGTACGACCTGGCCTCCTTGCTGAACGACCGCGAGACCGATCGAATCATCCGGCCGGATCTCGAAGAGCGCCTTTGCGGCTATTACCTGAAGAAACGGGTCGAGATGGGAGCGCCTGAGGTAGGCCGGGATCAATTTCTTGAAATCTACATTCTCTCCGCCTTGCAAAGGGACCTCAAAGTGGTCGGTCGCTTTTATTACCTCGACGTGGTCAAGGGAAAACCCGGCTACCGGAAATATATCCCGCCCACCTTAAGACGAATCAAACGCAACCTGTCCAAAGTCGCACCCTATGATCAACTGATCCCCGTGCTGGCGCCTCACTTCGAGGAGATGAGATGACTATGTTCGTCAATGGTCAATGGCGTTACTACGCGTCACTACTGCGTTACGATTTGTTACAGTGATCCCTCGTAACGAGGTAACGGATGGTAACTCATCGACGATTGACTATTGACGATTGACCATTAACGGTTCTGCAAAAGATGCAATGAAAGCAATGGTCTTTGCCGCCGGCTACGGGGAGCGTTTGCGCCCGCTCACGGAGAGAGTTCCCAAAGCGCTCGTTCCCGTCGGTGGCCGGCCGATGATCGAATACCCGCTCCTGCTCCTGAAACATTACGGGATCACGCAGATCATCATCAACCTCCACCACCTGGGCGGAAAAATCAAAGAGCACCTGCGAGACGGAACAAGCCTGGGTCTCCAAATAACCTATTCCGAAGAGACGGAACTGCTCGACACCGGCGGCGGGCTCTTGCGGGCGAGAGCCTTCCTCGCCGAGAATACCTTCATCGTCATAAACAGTGACGTGATCATCGACCTGGCCTTAAGCGAGCTGCTGGACCAACACCAAAAGCGCGGCGCAATAGCGACTCTGGTCCTGAGACCGGACCCCCGGGCCGATCTCTACGGCGCGATCGAGACCTCGGAGGATCTCAGGATCCAGAGATTCCTGGCCCATAAGGCGCCCCGCAGCGAGGCGGCGGGAGACCTGACCAAATACATGTTCACGGGAGTCCAGGTTCTGGAACCAGGGGTCTTCGATTACATGGTCGATGAAGGCCCCTTTGGCATAACCCGAATGACTTATCCAAAGATGCTGGTCCAAGGCGAGCCGCTGTATGGTTTCCCTTTTCGGGGATACTGGCAAGATCTGGGAACTGCCGAGAGGATCGGGGAAGCGGAAGCAAAGTTCAGAAGCGGGGAGGTCAGGTTACATTACCTGAAGTATTAGTGAGTTCGTTGGTACGTAGGCATTGGAGTCCATTCGATGGCGCTTCTCTCGCCCCTGTTGCGTAACCAGGCCACTCTCCGTCATGCCCGCGTAGGCGGGCATCCAGTCTGCTTCTGCCCCTCCCCTGGATTCCCGCCTGCGCGGGAATGACGAAACCCGCCCCTTTCAAGGTTCGCCTTTTGAAGGTCTTTGGAGCCGTAAAGTTACTTATGAAGTCCTTAGTAATTGAATGCAATGCAGAGTGCAAATTGAAAAATGAAGGGATACACGGCCGCGCGGACGGTCGTCTGTGCTCTTAGCCGAGAAAAAGTCCAACAAGCTGGCTACTGAGGAAAAAAATCGCAAAGCCCAAGACGACGAGAAGCGTGATCCAACGGGATTTCCCGGCTTCGGAGAGCGGCACCAGCAGTGTCGCGCCGAGATACACGAAGGTGCCTGCGGCAAGAGCCAAAAGCACGTCGCTAAAAAAATAGTTAACAGCCCCGAGCCAGAAGGGGATCGCGATGCCGAACAGAGTAATGAGTCCCAGGCTCACTCCTGCCAATAGGGCGGCCGCGCGGCTCCATCCGGCGCCGCGCATGATCGACGCGATGACGAAGCCGGCGGGAACCTCATGAAAAAGCACGGCGAGGAAAACCATGATGCCGAGGCGCATCTCCGCGACCATGCCCGCGCCCATGGCGAGGCCATCGATGAAGTCGTGCGTGTTGAAGGCGATGAAAGAAGCGATGCCGGTGGCAAGGGAGAGATTTGACGGACGGCCTTCCTCGGGAAGGTGATGCAGGTGAACGTTCAAGAGCTGTTCGAGGAGAAAGATCAAAAGGTAGCCGGCGGCGATGAAGACAGGCATGGAAGGTCCTCGCTCCAGGCTTGCGGGAACCATCTCCAGCAGCGCGGCGGCCAGAACAAAACCACCGCCAAAACCCAAGGTCCCCGCAGTAAAGCGATGCGATGGCTCGTGTTGGAGAAGCGCCAGGTAACTGCCCAGCACGTTAGCAATGGCCGTCACCAGGCCTAAGCCGAGAGCAATCCAAAGCATAATTGTCTCCCTTTAGCAGCAAGAAATTACCGCGGGCGAGACGACTCGCGCTGGGACTTCAAAATCCGCAAAGCTTCTTGATAATGCCCGATCGCCTCATCCCTCCTGCCCAGCTCGGCGAGCGCGCGACCTAAACTCTCATGGGCCTCGGCGAATTCCGGCCGGATGCGAAGCGCCGAGCGGAATTGATCTACGGCTTTATCCAACTGCCCTTGCGCCGCCATCACCAAACCCAACCGGAGATGAGCTTCCGGAAAATCGGGTTGAACCTCCAGTGCCCGTTGGAGGTGAGCCATCGCCTCCGCGAGATCCCCCTTGCGCGCCAGCGCGGTCGCTAAGCCGAAATGGAATTCGCTCCGGTTGGGACTAATCTCCAGCGCCTTGCGAAATTGGACGGCCGCATCCCCCAGCTCGTCCCGGCTGAGCAGAACATTGCCGAAATTATTGTACGCCTCGGCGAAGTCGGGGCTGCTTCGAATCGCCTGTCGATAATGGTGCGCTGCCCGATCCGAATCACCCTGTGAGGCCCGTAGATTGGCGAGATTGTAATGGGCCGCAGCATCGGTCGGCTCTATTTGCAAGGCCCGCTCGTAGCTCTGCTGAGCTTCAGCGGTTCTACCCTGCTTGACCAGGGCGTTGCCCAGATTGCTATACGCCGCCGCCGAAGGCCCCGGTTTTCCGAGAATAGGCCAATGAACAATCACCAGAGCGGCCAACCCTACCAGGGCACCCATGATGCCCTCGCGCAGCCTTTTCTCCCGGTAAAGGGCAAATGCCTCGACCACGGCGGCGCCGGCAAAAAGCGCGAGGATCGGCACCAGCGGGACGCGATAACGGCCGAAGACATAAATCAAAGCCACGCTGGCGGCAAAGCTCCCGAGCAAGACATACAGAAGGCAGAGCCGGCGCCAGCGCTTCCAAGTCAGCACGCAGCCGATCGCGGCAAGCGGCGCCAACAGACCAAAATGCATCGCCTTTCCTAAAATGCTTAGGAGCCGGGACCATGTCTGGTAGAGATAAAAGTCATCGGCATCCTCCACTTCGAAAACGTTCCACACAAGGAGCCATTTCTTGCCCATAAGCCCGAGCCAATCGATGGGCTCGGAAACGATGTAGTCCAAAGAGCGACCCAGCCAGTAACGAGAGACCTCTTTGGGCGAGAGCGAGCGGCCGAGAGCCTGCTCGGCGAGTTCCGTAGCATCCTGCCGCTCAAAGCGGGCATCGCCATGACCGCCCCGCAGCGGGACATAAGTCCCGTCCGCGCCGGCATTGTTCCCGATATAAAAATTGGCGCCGATCTGTGAGGTCGTGAGCGCGAACTCCCCGCCCGCCTTGAGATTCCTCAAGCCAACGGGAACAAGCACCAGCATAGAGCCCGCGAGAAAAAACATTACCCAGCGCAACCGCACCGTGGAGCGCTCCGGTGAAAAATAAAACCAGATCCAAACGGGTACAGCGAAAATCCACACCAAGACATTGTCGCGCGAAAGGGCGAGAAAACCCAACAGAGCCCCTGAAACAACCCATTTGCCGATCTGCGGCCGCGCCTGGATGGAAGCCAGAAGCAAAACAATGAGCGCGACTAGAACGAGATCGAGGACCGCCTTTTGGATCAGGGCATCGTAGAAAATCGCCGGAGCATAAAGCGATACAATGATGCCGGCCGCGACACCGGCCGCACGGCCGAAAAAGGCTCTGCCCGCCAGGAAGACCAAACCGCACGACACTGCGCCCAGGGTGATTTGCACGAGTCGGATCGACCAGAGATCGTGGCCGAGGATGAACTGCAGAAGACCCAGGAAGTACGGATAAAGCGGGGCCTGGTAGAAAACCCCTTGGCCCAAGAGATCTCCCGAGGCGATGCGTTGAGCCCACTCATCGTAAACGCGCCCGTCTCCCGCGGGATGGTAAAACAACGGGTTGGCTTCGATCTCGAAAAGGTATAACAGTCGAACGCCCAGAGCGAGCAATACGACGGCCGCGCAAGCGATGAAATCGATAGATTTTTTCGACGTCATTCTTCAGGGAGCGGCTCTGAGAGGCATTTGGAATCGCAGCAACCCGGACAGTTCGGAAAGGACCTGGGGGAGAAGCGAGTTTTTACTACCGCCTTATGTCGTCAATCACTCTATCGCGTCCCTGGCGCCACTCCTCGTCATCGATCCGGTCCAGCAATTGCTCCACGGACCGGACCAGATCATTTTTTTCCTCTAAACCCTTTGCGGCCACCAATACCGTGCGTCTTAATGATACCCGCACGGTTCGGTTGGGGTCCCACTCGGGAAACCCTTTATAACCATTCCTCATGGCCTTGCCCAGGAGAGTCAATCCTCCTTTGATGTCCTCCAGGCCTTGCTGATTCTCGCCGAGCCTGATCCGGGCAAGCCCCAATACGAGCCAGGATATCTCGTCGTCTTTGTTCAGCGCCAAGGCCCGAATGATAATCTGCTTGGCGTCCCCGTATCTTCCCTTCTTGTAATACGCGCGCCCGAGGAGGGCGAGGCTATCTCGATACGTGGGATCCTGGCGGACGACGGCCTCCAGCGCCGAAACGGCACGATCGATGTTGCCGCCGCGGGTTTTGGTCACCTCCTCTTTCCCTTCGTTGTACCGGCCGCCGATGCCAAACCGAGGAATCGTATGGGCGCAAGAAGACGCGAGCCAAAGGCTCGCAACCACCAGCAGAGCCTGCGCGAACTTAGTCTTTCGAATCCGGCGCCTCATCGACTCAACCAACGGGAGCTTTCTTACCACAATCGCTCACCCTCGGCAAATCCCGGCGGGTTCCATCATTCCCGCCAAAGCGGGCGCTTCGCGGACCGGCGACCGACGACCGAAGACCGGCCGGTCCTCGGTCGCCCGTCACCGGTCAATGGGTTCGCGCGCCTGCGCGGGCATGACGGAGAGAGCAAGGCAAGAGCCATCTCCCCTTTTGAGTTTGGAGTCAGACTCCCCGATTTGGGATATTGATTTTCCTAAAACCTATGCTTACGCTGAGTTTTGTACCAGGGAGGGATAATTATGGAAGCGAAGGATCGGTTGGCTAGGAGGTCGATTTTTGCCTCTTGCATTTTGACCCTTGGCATCGTTCTTGGCGGTTGCGTCGCCTACTACGTCGCAGGCGAGGTGGAGCGCGGCCGCCCGCAGCTCATCTTCGGCGATCCCAAGGTCGCCCTGGCGAACTTCCAACGGGCCGCTCAGATGGACCCGAATTTCCGCTACAACTTCTCGATTCTAAGCGAGGGCGTGTGGTCCTACGTCGGGCGCGCGCACTATCACGCCGGGAACCTGCCTGAGGCAAGAAAGGCTCTCGAGAGCGATCTGTCCCGCTACGGCGATGATTACCTTGCCCGGCTGTACCTGGGAATGGTGCTGGCCAGAAACGGAAGCCGGGAGCAGGGCTTGAGAGAGATCGGATCAGCGCTCAAGTCGCTCAACGATTGGCTCGATTATATCGAGCAGTACCACCCCGAAGGCATCTACTGGGACCCCGGAAAAGAGCTTAGAGCCGAGATCCAGAGCCAGCTCGCGATGATCAAGGGCAAAGAATTCCAATTGCCTGAGCTGATCTCACGCACGGAAATTCTCGGCAAGAAATTCGAAGAGGAAATCGATCTGGTAAGAAGGTACAAGCGCGAATCCGATGACGGCGATAGCCCGGACGGTAGCGTCCCGTGACCGACATCATCATCAATTCGCCAGCTATTGCAAGATACCGCGGGCAAAAAAAAGGGGAGCCAATCGGCTCCCCTTTTTATGGTCTAAGCGACCTTAGAAGTTGGCGTTAAGTATCAGGTTGATGGTGTGCCAGTCGCACTCCTTGCCGGTATCGTTCGGGCTGGTCTTGCACCCGATGTTCCGCTGCACGGAGAGAGGCGTGTTCGACGAC
>JACPFH010000305.1 GCA_016183075.1 Deltaproteobacteria bacterium
CCATCATGGCGATGATCATCTCCATCTCCGACTCGAGCAGCGCCTGATAGATCTTTTCTCCTTTTTTGTCCAACTCCACGAAGACTCGCCTGCGGTCCTCCTCGTCATCCCGGCTTCGCTGCACGCACCTCTTGTCCACGAGCCGGTCGATCACGCCGGTCATGCTGCTCAGGGCGACTCCGCATTCTTTCGCCAGCTCCGACATCGTGCAGCGCCCCCGCCTGCCGACAATACTGAGGGCGAACAGCTCGCTGCTGCTCAGCTCTCCCGTAGGCCCATCCAGGGAAGGGCGAAGGTAAAAGCGCCGGATCAGCTTCTGGACATACTGATCGAGCAGCTTTAACCGATCGCTGGCGCTTCGTCTCGGCATGGTCTTGTTCCCAATTAGTTCGTAGTTCGAATTATTCGCTTTATAAATCGTTTTTGGCCTCATGTCAAGCCCCCGGGACGCTCTAACAAGAAGCGGCCCGCCCCCTCGACCGGTGGACTTTTCCTTGAAGCTCCGAACCCCGGGCGGCGTGGAGGTTGTTGGTATCCGCGAGCGCCATGTAGCGGGGGAGAATGTAGGAAAGGGACGGACCCGTGCACGCGAGCGCAAGTAAGAAAGACGTAAAGCGCGGGGGCAGCTTGACGCCGAGACTTTGGGCGAATCTGAGCGCGCGATAAAGCCTTTGGTGTCTTAGAACAAAGCTTTCGTAGACTTCGCGCCCCGCTTCCAGCGTTAGCTCACCATTAAGAATCCGTTGGATGACGGCGCCGCAGGCCTGGCCAAAATAGATGGCGGGTCGGATCCCCTCGCCGGTTAAAGGCAAACATTGGCCGGCTGCATCTCCTACGAGGAAGAGGTCCTGCTCGATGGGAGCTCGAAGCGCTGACGTAAAGTATCCCCCGTGGATTTCTCCGCGCGCCAAACCCCAGCGCGCCAGAAAAATTTCCAGGGGCCCTCTCAAACGATGATCATCCACGTAGCTCGCCAGTCCGATCCGGCTGCCCGTGTCGATGGGAAAATCCCAGGCGAAGCCCCGAAAAAGAATCCCAAGATCGGACCAGAAGCCAAGCTTGTCTCCCGCTTTCGCCGCCACCGTCTCAATGCCAAAGCTCAGAAACTTCCGGCGCGATACGCGCGTTCCTTTTCGCCCTGCCAGGACAGCACGCCAGCCCGAGGCGTCAACCAGGATCTCGCCTTCGAAACTGCCCCGAGTCGTTGCCACCCGGTTCCGTTCCCGCCCAAGGACATGGGCGCGCAGGACCTCCGCGCGTACACCCGCCGCCATCCCGCAGCAAAACTTCTTGTAGTCGACCGTGCAATAGGGATGTGCGGAAAGATCCACGACCATCTTCGACGAGCGGGCGTGGATGACGAGCCGCCTCAGCACCCGAAGCACGCTATCCATCAGCCCGAGCTTCTCGGCGACGCTCAGAGGGATCGCGCACGCCGAGGTCTGGTGCTCCCCGATAGCGTGTGGTTCGAGGAGCAGAACCTTGCCGCGAAGCCGGCTCGCCACCGCAAGCCCGGCAAAGCTCGCTCCCGCTATGATGACGTCGTAGCCCACAACCAGATGGGACGGCTCCTCAAGGCGCTGAGAGACGAGCCGGCCCGGAAGCCGCAGACGTATTGCCCGCGCCTGTACTACTGCTTGAGGTACTTGGCCGGGTCCTTCTCGAAGGCGCGCTTGCACGCCTCAGCGCAAAAGTAATAGGTCTGGCCCTGGTACTGAGAGGTGGCCGCAGCCTTCTTTTCATCGACGTTCATGCCGCAGACCGGATCCTTTGCCATCTTTTCTACCTCCCTGATGGATGAATTGTTTCTAGCCCAGCAAAGCGCGCAAAAAATAGCCCACGAAGAAAGCGCCCGCCGCTGCCAGTCCGCCAACCGCAAGAATCTCCAACCCGCTCAACCACCACGGGCGGCGTATCATGAACCGGCGGGCCGCGCCCACGCCAAAAAGCGCCACACCCGTGATCGCGACGGACAGCGGAAACGCCGAGGGCACAACCGACGGTCTCCAGAATGCCATAACATAAGACCAGAGCGGGAGGAAGCCGGCGAGAACAAACGCGGCGAAAGTGACAAGACCGCTCGCTATGGGAGCAACCCCTTCTTCCTGAATGCCCAACTCCTCCCGCATCATCTCTTCCAACCAACGATCCTTGTCCCTGGTAATGGTTTCCACGGCGTGCTCCAAAGCCTCGCCTTCGAAGCCTTTGTGCCGATATAGGCGGCGAACTTCCTCCCGCTCGGCCTCGGGCAGATTTTCAATCTCCCAGCTCTCCCGCCTGCGCTCCTCCTTCCAGTATTCCTGCTGCGAGCGCGCCCCCAGATAGTTGCCGACCGACATGGAAAATCCATCCGCGAGCAAATTGGCAAATCCCATGATAATTACGATTCCCGGCGACAGATAGGCGCCGGCGGCCCCGGCGACAACGGCAAAGGTGGTGACGATCCCGTCGGTCGCCCCCAACACGCCGTCGGCCAAAAACTGGCCGCGCAAGCCATTCGCACGCAGCAAATGCTCCAAATGCTCGTGCGTGTGAGCCGCTTCGGACATACTTACGTCCCGCCGCCGATAGGCAATTCGCGCCAAGGAAAAGCGGTCAGGAACTCTGCGCCGATCACGCTCAGAATGCGAAGAACCTTTATCCTCCATGAGCGGCCTTACCCTCCGGTCTTTGAGAATTGATGCGAAATAACGCAAAATCCATGCCCTGAGCTCGATCCGGCTCGCTGCTACGGCAAAAACGTTTCCCAGCTTTGAAACGTCGGACCGTGGCTTTTCGCGCTTGTAGGAATCCGTCCATTAGGGACCTTCGGAAAGCCAATTCGAGGAGCGACCATTTGCCTGAAAAATAAGGCCATTCCAAACGGTCGCGAAGGATATCCCTTGGCACAGAGTGTGCGTCCCTACAGGAACGGAAACAATTTGACGGAAAGGAAAGACCATGGCGGACGAAAAGGACCGTTTTGGCGAGACCATGCGGCTGGTAGAGCGGGCCAAAGAGGACATCTATTTTGCCGCCAGAGATCGCGAACTGATCGAAAAGCTCAAGGCCCGTA
>JACPFH010000291.1 GCA_016183075.1 Deltaproteobacteria bacterium
ACACGACCCTGGCGGAGATCGACCTGTTCAGGGCGGCTCTCAGTCAGTACGGGAAGAAATTCGAGATCCACATGTACGAAGGCGCCGGGCACGCCTTCCTAAACAACCCGGCGGGCAAAAGCGAGGCGAATCGCAGCGCGGCCGAGCAATCTTTTCTCAGGAGTTGTAAGTGGCTGAGAAAGACGCTAGGCGTGCGGTAGCGACGGATGTTCGGCCCGCCACGAACGCAGGTACTGCACCACATCCTTCAGGGGCAGGACATCGGCATACTTTTGATTCATATCGAAAAGATTGATCGCATGGCAGGCCTCGTGGCGATCAAAAACGCATTCCTCGGCCACAATCATCCGGAAGCGATAGGTGCAGCCATCGACAACGCTCGCCCGGACGCAGCCGCTGGTGCTCTCGCCGCAGGCAATGACGGTATCGACGCCCAACTGGTTCAGGTGACCCACCAGGGGCGTGCCCCAGAAGGCGCTGGGCGATAACTTGCGCAAGACCGCTTCGCCGGGAAGGGGCTCAACCTCATCAATAATATCGTATTTGTGGCGGCGGCGCTCCCGAGCTTCGGGACTCAGTTGGCTCGGGTCTCCGTCCCGCCTGAAAGACCATTCATCAACGCCGGCCCCGGGGAGCCCCGAGATATGAATAACAGGAATGCGTACTTCGCGAGCGGTACGGAGCAGGGTCTGGATTTGGGGAATCGCATTCCAGGCCGCCAGCCCGCAGCTCCCCGGCCACCCTTTGATGGCTTCCAGTACCGGCTCGGGTTTGTCCCCGAAGACCCACCGGTATAGATCGATAAGCAGCAGGGCCGGTTTCTGACCGAAGCCGATCGGCTTGGGCGGCTTCATGGCCACATGCGCCTTGTCCTGTTCGGTGAGAAAAGGATCCCAAACTCGCTCAGTCATAAAAGACCCTCCTTGAGTAAAATGTGCAATCGATCAATTCTCTACGCGGTAAACTATCATTCCCCTTTCGCCAGCGTCAAGCCGCCAGTGGCTCTCCGTTACGCCGTGTGGTTTGCCCTCGGGGATAAATCCTTCGAACCTGTAGGTCGGGGGTTTGACTCCCTCCGGGCGCGCGAAAGCGGTAACCTATCGGAGGGCGGTCTGGTTGGCTGAAAGACGGCTGGTTATACCTGTCAAGGCGGCAGAAATGAAGGCGTCTCTTGGCGCAGCTTCTTTCTGACTACATTTTCACGTTTTGAGAATTCTCAAAACGTGAAAGTTTCCTTGGTGGGTAGGTCGGCTGCCGTTCTCTGGCCCAAGACCCAAAGCCCGGGCCGAAAAAACACGCTTGTCACATCAAGGCGAAATGACATAAAATGCGTGCAATTTTGGAAATTTAGACCTCGCTCTGGCTAGAGCGGCCAAGCTCGCGCACCTTTGATTTTCCCCAGACAGCTCTGCTACCCTGCGAGGAGCTTTCATGGCTCGGGTGAAGAGGAATAACCAAAAATGGCACTTTCTCTAAACAAACAGAAACTCGATAACCTCGCTGGCGACATCTGGAAATCCGCCGAGCGGCTGCGCGGCAAGTTCAAGGCCTACGAATACCAGGGCGTCATCCTGCCCATCATCGTTATCCGGCGGCTGGAGTGCGTGCTGCTCGCCTGGCGCGAGGCAAAGAGCGCCGAGGTGCTAGCCAAACGGCCCAAGCTGACCGAGAAGGAACTGGCAAAGCTGGTTAAGGAACTCGAACTGAATCCCCAGCAGTCGCCGTTCTCGAACAAGACCAAATGGACGCTGCGTAAGGTCTACGAGGAAGATCACACGCTCTTGGAAGAAAACTTCCGCGCCTACATCAACGGTTTCTCCAAAAATGTTGACGACATCATCGAGCACTTCAATTACCGCGCCACTATCGGCACGATGGTGAAGAATAACCGGCTCGCCCCGATCCTGAATCAATACAAGGAACTGGAGCTTGGCCCGGACCAGCTCTCCGGCCTGGAGATGGGCTACATCTACGAGGAACTGCTCCGGCGCTTCTCGGAACAAAGCGGCGAGGAGGCCGGAGACCACTTCACCCCGCGCGAGGTCATCCGCCTCATGGTCGAGTTGTTGGAGATACCGATCCCGGACCGGCATTTCTCCATCTACGACCCCGCGGGCGGCACGGGCGGCATGTTGTCCGTCTCCAAGGAGCACCTGCTTGACCGCGCCGCTACGCCGGAGGAACGGGAGCGTGTGGAGAAATTTCTGACTGTCCACGGCCAGGAGATTTCTCCAACCAACTATGCCGTCTGCCAGGCCGACCTCCTCATCAAGAACGACCAGCAGGTCAAAATTTTCCTCGGCAACTCGCTCATCCCGCACGATCCCCACAGCAAAGAACCGGGCGACCAATGGCCCGAACCCAAACACCGCTTCAACCGCATGTTGAGCAACCCGCCCTTCGGCGTAAAATGGGGCGGAGAGGGCGGCTACGGGGACGAGGCGCACAAACTGGAGAAGACCCGCTACCAAGCTGGGATGCCCTCGATTAAACACGGCGAATTGCTCTTCCTGCAAACCATGCTGGCCAAGATGATTCCGCCCGCCGAGGGCGGCAGCCGCATCGCCATCATCTTCAACGGCTCGCCCCTCTCCAATGGCGACTGCGGTTCGGGCGAGAGCGAAATCCGCCGCTGGATTCTGGAAAACGATTGGCTCGACGCCATCGTCATGCTGCCCGACCAACTGTTCTACAACACCGGCATCTTCACCTACATCTGGCTGCTGCGAAACGACAAGCCCGCCAGCCATCGCGGGCGCGTGATGCTCATTGACGCGCGGAAGCAATTCGAGAAAGAGCCAAAAGCCTTCGCCAACAAACGCAACCGCATGACGGATGCTCATCGCCAATGGATCGAGGAGCGTTACCGCGACGGTTGGGCCACGGGCTACACCGATGAACAGGTGAAGATTTTCCAGCGCGAAGATTTCGCTTACCACAAAGTCAGCGTCGTCTTCTGGCAGACGGACGAACAAGATAAGCCCGCCGTCGTCACCGAGCCTTACGAAAGAACATTCACTGCCGCAAATCTTAAGAAGGAGCTGGAGTTCTACGAGAGCGACCTCACTTTCCGCGTGCAGGCAAAGGCGGAGGACAAAAAGATGACGGTTGAGTTTGCACTAAAACCTGGGGATGACGCCGTAAAGAAGTTCAAAGCTACTTTCAGCAACGGCGCAGAAATTCTCTCCGCGGCGTGGACCCACCGGCACTACGTGCAGGACGACGAATACATCCAGTACGGTGAGGATATCGAAGCATTCTTGAAGCGTGAAATCGCCAAGCCGATCATCCGCTGGAAGGACAGCCCGCAGCTCGGCTACGAAATCCTGCCCAACAAATACTTCTACAGCTACCAACCGCCAACGCCCGCGAAGGAGTTGCTCACGGAGTTCTGGAAGCTGGAAAAGGAGGCGGAGAATTTGTTGGAAAGGCTGGCAAGCTCTTGATCGCTCTCCAAGAGACAAAGCCGCAAGCGACTTGGGTAGACAGTTTGCCGCATGAATGGAGGCTTTGCAGGCTGAAATCTGTGGCCAGCATACGCTACGGTCTTGGCCAGCCGCCGCCAGAACTCTCATCCGGTGTGGCGATGATTCGAGCGACAGATGTGGATGCAGGAGCAATCCGAACAGACAACTTTCTGAGGGTTGACCCTGCTGAACTGCCACCGGACAGAAACCCATACCTCAAGGCTGGGGATATTATTGTCGTGCGTAGCGGCGCATACACGGGCGATTCAGCAATCGTTCCATCTGCTTTGGAAGGCGCGGTCGCGGGATACGATATGGTGGCCACGGTGACGCGGGCTTCTTCGCAGTTCGTTGCCTACAGCCTCTTGAGCAAACACGTGCTTGAGGACCAAATCCATCTGCTAACTCTTCGCGCAGCTCAACCTCACTTGAACGCTGAGGAATTGGGGAGCGTTGTCTTGGCGATGCCTCCCACTCGCTCCGAGCAACGCCGCATCGCG
>JACPFH010000052.1 GCA_016183075.1 Deltaproteobacteria bacterium
GACCCTGGAGCGAAGGGATTGGGAGTCCCGGATCGCTCATTTCGCAGTACGGCATCAGTTTCGTTGAATTCCTATGGCGGGGATAGTAAGGTAACGGGAAAATTCATCGCGGTGACGGGGACAGGCACGCAAGCGAGCCAGTCCCCTTGCGAAGGTATCCTAATGGATGATCTAACGGAACAGGTGGAGGTGCGGCGGCAGAAGCTCGAGAAGCTGAAGGAGTTGAGCATCCCGCTTTACCCGAACGATTTCAAACCCAGCCATGTAAGTTCTCAGATCATTGCCGAGTTCGGTTCTTTGACCGGGGATCAACTGAGCGCGCTCACGACGGCCGTTTCTCTGGCGGGACGGATCATGTCGATTCGTTCCTTCGGTAAGGCGTCCTTCTTCCACCTTCAGGACCGCAATGGGCGAATTCAAGTTTACGTTCGCCGCGACCGCTTGGGAGAAGAGGGATACCGGCTGTTCCAGTCCCTGGACATCGGCGACATCGTCGGGGTTCAGGGCCAACTGTTTCTGACCAAGACGAAAGAATTGACTTTGGCGGCGCAAGGGTTGAGGCTTCTGTGTAAGTGCCTGCGCCCCTTGCCGGAAAAGTGGCACGGCCTTGCGGATGTCGAGGCCCGATACCGCCGGCGTTATGTGGACCTCATGGTGAATCGCGAAGTCAGGGACCTATTCGATAAGAGGTCCCGAATCATCCGGCTGATCCGGCGCTTTTTTGAGGAGAGGGATTTTCTCGAGGTTGAGACGCCGATGATGCAGTCGATCCCCGGCGGGGCGGCGGCCCGGCCCTTCATCACCCACCACAACGCTTTGAATATGGATCTTTATTTGAGAGTCGCGCCGGAGCTGTTTCTCAAGCGTCTCCTGGTCGGAGGGCTGGAGCGGGTTTTCGAGCTGAACCGGAACTTTCGCAACGAGGGGATCTCCGTCCGGCACAATCCGGAGTTTACCATGCTCGAATTTTACCAGTCCTTTGCGACGTACGAGGATCTGATGAGCCTGACGGAAGAGCTGTTCACGACCGTAGCCAAAGAGGTGTCGGGCTCGCTTACGCTTTCCTACGGCGGGAGCCCGATCGACCTCACGCCTCCGTGGCGGCGCCTGACGCTCATCGGCGCGCTGGAGGAACACGGCGGCGCGAAGCGCGCGGAACTGGAAAGCCTGGAAGGGCTGCAGGCGTTTGCGCGCAGGCGCGGGATCGCGTTGGATCCGGGACTTCCCTACGGCAACCTGCTCGTGGAAGTTTTCGAAGAGGTTGCGGAGCCTGGCCTCATTCAGCCGACCTTCGTCGCGGGTTATCCGCTGGAGGTTTCGCCTCTGGCAAGGAAGAACGACGCCGATCCGTGCCTGGTGGATCGTTTCGAGCTTTATATCGGCGGTAGGGAACTCGCCAATGCCTTTTCCGAACTCAACGACCCGCTCGATCAGCGCGAGCGGTTGCTCAAGCAGGCGGAGAGCCGCAGCGCGGGCGATGATCTGGCCCAGGCCATGGACGAAGACTTTGTGCGCGCGCTGGAGTACGGCATGCCGCCGGCGGCGGGAGAAGGAATCGGCGTCGATCGAATGGTGATGCTGTTCACGGATTCTCCATCCATCCGGGATGTGATCCTGTTCCCGCTGCTGCGGCCGGAACGCTAAGCGAGCAGCTATTAAGGAGTTCATAAGTAAGAGAACAGGGCCGGCCGAAAAGCTCACCGTTTACCCTTCGACTGGCTCAGGGCGAACGGTAGGGGGAATCGAAACTTTTCATGATTCCCGTTCATGCTGAGCTTGTCGAAGCATGTCGTGTTACTAATGAACTCACTACTGACTCCTTACTATGAACTATGAACTCTTCATTGGTCTGCGCTACCTGCGCGCGCGCCGGCGCGAGACCTTCATCTCTCTTATTACAGTGATATCGGTCCTCGGGGTCATGATCGGGGTGATGACCTTAAACGTGGTCATGGCCGTTATGACCGGCTTCGAAGAAGTTTTGCGGGACCGGCTGCTCGGCATCAACGCCCATGTAGCTCTGGTCAAGGCCGGGGGTTTCCTGACCGGGTACGAGGGGCTGATCGATCAAGTTCTGAAGGAGCCGGGTGTCGTTGCCGCCACGCCGTCGGTCCAGGGGCAAGTCATGGTCACCGCCGGAAACCGCGTCTCGGGGGTGGTCGTGCGCGGGGTCGATCCGGACCGGGTGGGTAAGGTCATCGATATCCAACGCTTCATCAAGGAAGGGAGCCTCGAGGCCTTGAAGACGCGCCGCACGGTCGAGATCGATGGCCGATCGGTGTCTCTTTCGGGTATCATTCTGGGTTCGCGCTTGGCGGGACAATTGGGGGTGATGGTGGGCAGTCCGGTCCAGGTGGTTTCGCCTCTGGGGACGCCCACGGCAATCGGTCTCGTGCCGAAGGTGCGGCGCTTTTTCGTCGCGGGTGTCTTTGATTCGGGCATGCAAGAGTACGACGCGACACTGGTTTACATGAGCCTGGCCGATGCGCAGGGCTTCTTCGAGTTGGGCGATGCAGTGAGCAGCGTCGACATCCGGGTTGCCGACGTTTTTCGGGCTCAATACGTTGCTCAGGGCATCCAACGGCGGCTCGGGCTTCCTTACTGGGCGGAGGATTGGTCGCGGCTGTGGCCCAATCTCTTTTCCGCGCTGCGGCTGGAGAAGACCGTCTACTTTCTCGTGCTCCTGCTCATGGTGATCGTCGGGGCGTTCAATATCATCTCGACCCTGATCATGACGGTGATGGAGAAAAGGAAAGATATCGCAATCCTTCAGTCCATGGGTGCGACTAAGCGAAGCATTCGGAGAATTTTCCTGATCAAGGGATGTGTTATCGGGACCGTCGGGACCCTCCTCGGCGTCCTGTTCGGTTACGTCCTGTGCCTGTTGATCGCGCGGTATCAATTCATCGAGCTGCCGAAAGACGTGTTTCTCATCTCGACGGTGCCCGTGCGCATCTATGTCGGCAATTTTGTACTCGTGGGTCTCGCGTCCATATTGATTTCTCTTTTGGCCAGCCTCTATCCCGCCCGGCACGCCGCGAGGTTAGACCCTGTTGAAATCATCCGATATGAATAGCCTTCTTCGAGTCGAGGATCTGCATAAAACGTTCGTTGAAGGCGGCGAGGAAATCCACGTGCTGCGGGGACTTCACCTGGAAATGGGCCCGGGAGAGCGGGTCGCGATTGTCGGGGAGTCGGGCGTTGGCAAAAGCACTTTGCTCCACATCTTGGGCGCCCTCGATCGCCCGAGCAGCGGCAAGGTGATCTTTCAAGGGCAGGAGCTTTCCGGCCTGGACGACGAGGCCTTGTCGCAACTGCGTAACCGAGAGATCGGCTTTGTTTTTCAGTTCCATTATCTATTGCCGGATTTCGATGCCCTGGAGAATGTCATGCTCCCCGCGCTGATCCAGGGCTGGGAATGGGAGAGAGCGCGCGCGGCCGCGCTAAAACTCCTCGACGTCGTCGGTCTCAAGGACCGTGTGTCCCACCGACCGGGGAAGCTCTCCGGAGGGGAGCAGCAGCGCGTGGCCGTGGCCCGTTCGGTCATTCTTGAGCCCCGGCTGATTCTCGCCGACGAGCCCACGGGAGACCTGGATCCGCATACGGGCGAGGAGGTTCAGGAGCTTTTGTTCCGGCTGAACGAGGAGCGAGGGGCGGCTCTGGTGGTAGCCACCCACAACCGGAGCTTTGCCGGGAGGATCGGAACCCAGATGGAGCTTCGCGACGGTTGCCTGAGGCGATTTTGACAAGTGGGTTTTCCTTTACAAAAGTGGGCGGATTTGCTACAAAAAACCATTCTAAGGGACTTTCCCCAATGAAGGCGGCAGCGCGCGCATGAAACGACCGGGTTGGTTTACTTTATTTGCCCCCTTTCTTTTTCTTTTTTGCTCTCTATCTATCGGTCTCGTTTTCGGCGCTCAGCCCCAGGAGAGCGTGAAGCTCGAAGGAATTCGCATCCAGGGGAATGTGCGCGTGGAGGAGGACGGCATTCGAATCTACATCCGAGCGCGCCCCGGGGTCCCTTTCGATCCCGCCGTCGTGGACCAGGATGTCAAGGCCATCTACCGGATGGGCTTTTTCGATGACGTTAAGGCCGAGCTGTCTCCGGACGGTGTTTTGACCTACACGGTAAAAGAGAAGCCCTATGTCCGTGAGGTCAAGATTCAGGGTAACGAGCAGGTGAGCAAGGAAAAGATCGAAACTGCGCTGGGGGTCAGCGCCAGAACCATCCTGGATCGGGTCAAAATCTCTGAGGGCATACAGAAGGTCAGAAAGCTCTATCTCGAACAGGGATACGTGAATGCCCGGGTGGACTTTGCCGTCTCCCAGGAGGCAAACAACCAGGCCGTCGTCCTTGTCGATATCTCGGAGGGACGGCGGCTGTTGATCGAGAGGGTATCGTTCGAGGGGAACCACGCCTTTGCCGATCGCGAGCTAAGAGGCTTGATGTCGACCAAGGAGCGCTGGTTTCTTTCCTTTATCACCAACCGCGGAGTGTTGGATCATGATGTGCTCACCAACGATGTGGCTATTCTCTCCTCTCATTACTACGACCATGGCTATATCAATCACAAGATCGACGAGCCCGTGATTTTGCGCCAGCGCGACGGCCTGGAGGTCGTAATCCGCATCGAGGAAGGCGAGCCTTACCGGGTGGGGAAAGTGGAGATCGGCGGCGACTTGATCGAGCCGGGCGAGGCGCTGCTCAAGAAGGTCAAGCTCACGACGGGGCAGATTTTTCGCGGCAGCCGGCTGCGCGAAGACATTGCCACGTTGACGGAACTCTACACCGACCGGGGATTCGCTTTCGCTCAAGTCGAGCCGAATACCCGGGTTCACGGGCAGGAAAAAAATATCGACGTGGCCCTGGTCATCAACCGCGGCCCGCCGGTCTATTTCAACCGGGTCGCCGTCTCCGGCAACACGAAAACGCGGGATAAAGTTGTTCGCAGGGAGCTGGTGGCGGAGGAACAGGATCTCTTTTCCGGCAAGAGAATCAAGGAGAGCCGCAACGCCCTGCAGCGCACCGGCTACTTCGAAGATGTCCAGTTGACGACGAGAAAGACGGATCAGCCGGACACCGTGGACCTGCTCGTGGACGTCAAAGAGGGACCCACCGGAACGTTCAGTATCGGCGCGGGGTATAGCAGCGGCGATCAGTTCATATTTACTACCTCCATTTCGGAGCGGAATCTTTTCGGGAGGGGGCAGGGTGTCAGCGCGAGCTTTGACCTGGGCACGCGGCGCCAAGATTTCATTTTGGGCTTCACGGAGCCGTACTTTTACGATACGCCGCTCACCCTCGGCGTGGATGCGTTCAATACCATGCGTGAATTCAACGACTTCGACGAGCGGCGGACCGGCTTCGGCGTGCGGACAAGCTATCCGCTGAAGCGCCTCGGCCTTCCCTTTCTTCGCCGCCTTGACGGCGATCCAACCTATGAGCGGCCGCGCTATGTTTACCATCCGCTCCTCGAGTACATGCGCGGCGGAGTGGCGTACGAGCTGACCCGGGAGAAGATCAGCGGCGTCTCAAATTCCGCGCCGAGCACGATTCGGGATGAAGAGGGAACCTCGCTGACCAGCAGTGTGACGCCGAGTCTCCGCTACGATAGCCGGGACCATTTCTTTAGCCCGACCGAAGGGACTTCTTCGGAACTGGCCATGAAATACGCAGGGCTCGGCGGCGACAGCAACTTCCTCAAAACCGACGTCAGAGGCCGTTGGTATTATTCTTTTCTCAAAGACCCGCAATGGGGCGGGACCTATACCCTCGCTTTGGGCGGGACCTTGGGTTACGGGGTCGGATTTGAAACCCGGCCCAGTGGTAAGAAAGACCTGCCGCTTTTCGAGCGTTACTTTCCCGGTGGCATGAACTCCGTGCGCGGTTTCGCGGAGCGGAGCTTGGGACCCCGGGAGGGCAAAGACGTCGTCGGGGGAGACAAACAGGCCGTCCTGAACGCTGAGATATTGTTTCCGATCATGGAGCAATACGGGCTTCGGGGGGTCGCCTTCTTCGACATGGGTCAGGCGTTCGCGAAGTCCGATGGATTCGACCTGGGCGATTTCAGGAGATCGATCGGAGCGGGGGCTCGCTGGCTTTCCCCGTTTGGTCCCCTCCGTGTTGAGTTTGGATTTCCTCTCAATAAACAGTCGGGAGACGACACCTCGGTGGTCGGTTTCTCTCTTGGCGGTCAACCGTAGCCTTTCTGAATCTCTTTCGTTTGGAGGTTTCCGTGAAAAAAGGGTGGGTAGTTTATCTGTTGCTGCTTCTTGCAGCGCCCGCTTGGGCGCAGGAGAAAGTCAAGATCGGCTACATCGACCTGCAGCGCGCCATCACCGAGTCGCAGGCTGGCAAAAAAGCCAAAGAGCGGTTTGAAGCGGAGGTCAAGAAAGCCGAGGCGGATCTCTTGAAGGAGCGCCAAGAGGTCGAGCGGCTTAAGAGCGATTTTGACAAGCGCAATCCTTTGCTGAAAGAGGAGGAGCGCAGGAATTTGGAGAAGGAGGTCCAACGGCGTTATCTTGGCTACCAGCGCACGATGCGCGAGTATCAGGAGGAGCTGCGCCAGAAAGAGGGCGAGATGACGAGCCAGATCCTCAAGGAGCTGGAGAAAGTCGTGGCCGAGGTAGGTAAAAACGAAAAGTTCATGCTGATTTTCGAGCGCGCCCAGTTGCTCTACAGCGACCAGGGTATCGACATCACGAATAAGGTCATCCAGTTGTACAATAGCCGTGGCCCGGCGAAGGGCGCAAAAGGGAAATGAGCGCGCCGCGAAGAACCCTCTCGGAGCTCGCCGAGTATGTCGGCGGCAGCGTTGTCGGGGACGGCGACGTCGAGATCCGGAGGGTGGCTCCGATTGAAGAGGCGGGCGCCGGGGATATTACCTTTCTTGCACACCCCCGCTACCGCGCGTACCTTGCCGCGTGCCGGGCGAGCGCGGTTATCGTGGGCCCGGACCTTCCTGGAGAACTGGCTGGAGTCTCAGGGCGCAATTGGTTGCGGGTTCGCAAGCCCTATACGGCTTTCGCCGAGATCCTGAACCTTTTCTCGTTGCGACCGCAATATGACGGTCGCATTCATCCCCTGGCCAGCGTCGATCCGTCGGCGATCATCGGTGACGGAGTAACCGTGTTTCCCTACGTTTACGTCGGCAAAGGGGTGAAGGTGAGACGGGGCAGCGTGCTCTTTCCCGGTGTCTTCTTGGGCGATCGTGTGGAGGTGGGGGAGGAGTGCCTTTTGCATCCGCAGGTCACCGTGCGTGAAGGATGTCGGGTGGGCAACCGGGTGATCCTTCACGCCGGGGTCGTCATCGGCAGTGACGGCTTCGGTTACGCCGGGGAGGGGAGGGAAAGGATCAAAATCCCACAGGTCGGGATCGTCGAGATCGAGGATGACGTGGAGATCGGGGCCAACACGACCATAGACCGTGCCACGTTGGGTCGGACCATTATCCGGCGCGGAACCAAAATCGACAATCTGGTGCAGATCGCCCACAACGTGGTCGTCGGAGAGGACAGCATCATCGCGGCTCAGACCGGGATCGCCGGCAGCACTCGAGTCGGGCGCGAGGTAGTCCTCGCGGGGCAGGTCGGCGTGGTCAATCACGTAGAGATCGGGGATCGGGCGCGGATCGGGCCAAAATCCGGGATCCCCCGCTCGGTTCCTCCCGGAGCACTGCTTTCCGGCGGGGTTGCGGCGGCTCCCCATCACGAGTGGATCAAGGTAATGACGTTGCTCCCGAACCTGGCAAAGCTGTGGAACGGGATGCGGCGGCTGGAGCGCAAGGTTGCCGAGTTGGGGCGCCGAGGCAGGAAAGGAGGGAAGGGCTATGCTCGACGTAAAGGAGATCTTTAATACCATCCCGCACCGCTACCCTTTTCTCTTGGTGGACCGGATCGTGGAGGTGCAAAGCGATCAGCGCATCGTCGGGATCAAGAACGTCACCATCAACGAGGGTTACTTTCAGGGGCACTTTCCCGCCCGGCCGGTGATGCCGGGGGTCTTGATCTGCGAAGCCATGGCGCAGCTCGGCGCTATTTTTGCTCATACCGCGAGAGGCGGCCAGGACGGGCGGAAGTTTTTTATGTTGACCGGTTTGGATCGTGTGAGGTTTCGCAAGGCCGTTGAGCCGGGTGATCAGCTCCGGATGGAGCTGACCTGCCTCAGGCGGCGCGGCTCGTTTTGGAAGATGAAGGGAGTTGCCACGGTTGACGGAAAAGTCGCCGCCGAGGCGGAGATCTCGGCGATGGAAGTGCCTGTGGAGTAAGGCGCACCGAGTTTGACAGGGTCGCGGAATGGCCAAGATTCACGCCACCGCATTGGTCGATTGCCGGGCGGAACTGGCCGACGGCGTCGAGGTCGGGCCCTACTCGATCGTTGGCTCCCACGCGAAAATCGGGAAGGGAACCCGCATCAAGTCTCACGTCGTGATCGAGGGGAACACGACGTTGGGCGAGGGCAACCTGATCTTCCAGTTTGCCACGGTCGGGTCGGTGCCACAGGACTTGAAGTACAAGGGCGAGGACAGCCAGCTCATCATCGGGAATCGCAACACGATCCGGGAGTTCGTATCGCTGAACCCCGGCACCAGTGGGGGCGGAATGGTTACCCGGATTGGCGACGATAACCTCTTGATGATGTATTGCCATATCGCCCATGATTGCATTCTCGGCAACCGCAATATTATCGCCAACGGGGCCACCCTGGGAGGCCACGTGGTGATCGAGGACTTTGTCATCGTCGGCGGGCTGGTCGGCATTCATCAGTTCGTTCGGGTAGGAACGAGCGCCATTTTGGGCGCGGGCTCGATGGTATCGAAGGATATCCCTCCTTACTGCAATGCCACCGGTGACCGGGCCCGCCTGTGCGGACTTAATTCGGAAGGACTCAGGCGCAGAGGCTTCAACAAAGGGCAGCTCGAAGCGCTCAAGAAGGCGTACCGGATCATTTTTCAGTCGGGGCTGCGGGCAAAGGACGCGCTGAAGAAGGTAAGGAAAGAAATTCCCGATTCTCCCGAAGTGGAACACCTGGCCGATTTTATCGAGCGGTCTCGAAGGGGCGTTTGTCGTTAGTGAAATGGTTCAATACGTTCAAAACGTTCAAATGGTTCAAATCGTTTAACGAATGGAACGTCTTAAACGGCTGGAACGGGTTGCGGTTTTCCGATGAGGAAGCTGGGTTTGATCGCCGGCAACGGCAAGTTCCCTCTCATCTTCGCCGAGCAGGCGAAGCGGGAGGGAGTGTCTCTGGTCACGGTCGCCCATCGCGGCGAGACTCCCAAGGAAATCGAGAAGGTGGGGGATGAGGTGACCTGGATCTATGTGGGCGAGCTGGGGAAAATCATCCGGACTTTCCAACACGCGGGCGTCCGCGAGGCGGTGATGGCCGGGGGAATCCGGAAAGTGAAGCTGTTTTCCAACTTCAAGCCCGACCTGAGAGGAGCGGCTTTTCTAGCGCGTATGAGCAGCCGTGACGACGACCGGCTGCTGCGGGGTGTGGCGGAAGAGCTTGAGGGAGAGGGAATCCGGGTTCTGGAGTCCACACTCTTTCTCTCTGAGATCATTCCCGCCGGTGGCGTGTTGACGCGCCGGGCTCCCGATAAGCGCCAGTGGGAAGACATTCGTTTGGGTTTTCAGATCGCCAAGGAGATCGGGCGGCTGGGTATTGGTCAGTGCGTGGTGGTCAAGAATCGAGTGATCCTGGCTGTCGAAGCAGCCGAGGGAACGGATGAGGCAATCCGGCGCGGAGGGAGCTTGGGCAAAGGGGACATTGTCGTGGTGAAGGTCAGTAAGCCGGGGCAAGACCTGCGGTTTGACGTGCCGGCGGTCGGGACCGAAACGGTCAAGGCCCTGCGCGAGCACAAGAGGGCGGTCCTGGCCGTGGAGGCGGGAAAAACCATCCTCCTCGAAAAAGACCAACTGATCGAGGAAGCCAACCGGAACAAGATCGTCGTTGTCGGGGTAACGGGGGATAAACTGTAAATGTCGTTCAAGCAGTTCAAGCCGTTCAAGTCGTTCAACATGGTTAAAGGCTTTAAAATCCGAAAACGATTTGAACTATTTGAACGAATTGAACGATTGGAACAATTCGAACGATTGGAACAATTCGAACGATTGGAACCAGGTGCGTAAACATGGC